>CALNBU010000489.1 GCA_937875615.1 uncultured Archangium sp. | reverse complement strand
CACCATCCCGCCGCGCAGCCGCTCCTCCATGCGGCTGCCGCAGGTGAAGGCCGAAGCGCCGCCTGCCCCTGCGCCTGTTCCCGTGGCCCCGGCGCCGCCGCCCGCCGCCGCGCCAGCGCCGAAGAAGAAGAGCGGCCTGGGAGGCCTGCTGGCGGTGGTGGTGCTGCTGGTGATTCTGGCCGGCGTGGGGTGGGCGGCGACCATGGGGCCGCTCAAGGGCTACGTCGAGCAGCTCCGTGCGCAGGTCGACGAGGCCCCGCCGCCGGTGGACACCGGCCCCAGGAAGATCGACCTCGCGCAGAACGCGCCCACCGGCCCCAAGCCCTCCTGGTTGGTCGAGCGGGAGAAGCAGAAGGCGCTCGAAGAGGCCGAGCGGCAGCGTCAGGCCGAGGTGGAGGAGGCCAACAGCGACCCGGCCAAGCAGGCGCTGCTGGCGGAGCTGGAGGCGCAGATCAAGCAGCTCGACTACCTCGAGGCCGAGCAGCGGAGCCTGAAGCTCGCCGCGCAGCAGGGCAGCGCCACGGGCGCGACCAACAGCCGCCGCATCGACGAGCTGCAGAAGCAGATCGATGACCTGAAGGCCGCGGTGGAGCTGAAGAAGAAGGGCTCCGCCAGGAAAGACGACGGCGCGGTGGTGGTGGTGAAGGACGATCGCGGCGCGAAGGCGGCGTCGCTGGGGTACCTCACCCTGCGCACCATCAACCCCTCGTCGGCCATGGTGGTGTTCAACGGAGATCGGCTGGGGGCGACGCCGCTGAGCCGGGTGCCCATGGAGGCGGGGGTGCATAAGCTGGTGGTGGTGGACGGTGACGGCACCTCGCGGCTGTTGTCGGTCAGCATCAAGTCCGGCGCCACCGCGGAGATGCTGGGCGTCGACGTCAGCTCGCTCCCTCCGGCGCCCTGAGGTCCCGCGCGTGACGCGCGACGTCAGGAGGTCGGGCGAAAAGAGACAGCGGCGCGAGGTCGTCAACGCGCGCCAACGCGCGTATAGGGCTGCGTCATGTCAGGTCTCTTTGTTTCCGACGAGCAGATCGCCGAGGCGAGGCAGCTCGCAGCCGAGATCACCGAGCCCATCTTCGAGCTCATCTCGCGCAACACCACCATCTCCGTGGAGCGCACCGTGCTGCGCTGGTTCGGCGTCGACGGCACCGGCAGCCTCGGCGCGCCGTTGGTCAACCTCATGTGCGACCGCCTGAAGGAGGCGGGGGTGCTCAACCGGGGCGCGGCCTACTGGTATGGCCGGGCGCTGCGCATGGGCGCCAGCTCGCCGCTCGACGCGGTGGAGCGCTTGACGGCCGCGCCGCTCGAGGCGCTGGGGCCGCTGCCGGCCGCAGAGGAGGCCAGCCTGCGCGACGAGGTGCGCGCCGAGGCCCGCGCGGCGGTGGAGGAGCTCAAGCGCCACGTGGCGCGCCGCGACGAGGTGAAGCGCGAGGCGCCCATGGGGCAGACGCCGCACAAGTACGTCATCGTGGCCACCGGGAACATCTTCGACGACGTCGATCAGGCGCGCGCGGCGGCCCAGGCGGGCGCGGACGTCATCGCCGTCATCCGGTCCACGGCGCAGTCGCTGCTGGACTACGTGCCCCACGGCGCGACGACGGAGGGCTACGGCGGGACCTACGCCACCCAGGAGAACTTCCGCATCATGCGCGAGGCGCTCGACGACGAGTCGAAGAAGCTGGGGCGCTACGTGCAGCTGACCAACTACAGCTCCGGGCTGTGCATGGCGGAGATCGCCTTCATGGCGGCGTGGGAGCGGCTGGACATGCTGCTCAACGACTCGATGTACGGCATCCTCTTCCGCGACATCAATCTGCGGCGCACCTTCATCGACCAGTACTTCAGCCGCCGGATCTGCGCGTTGGCGGGCATCGTCATCAACACCGGCGAGGACAACTACATCACCACCGCCGACGCCTACGACGCCGCGCACACCGTCATCGCCTCGCAGTTCATCAACGAGCGCTTCGCGAAGCGCGCGGGCCTCGCCGACTGGCAGCTGGGCATCGGCCACTCCTACGAGATCGACCCGCACCGGCCCGACACGCTGCTGCTCGAGCTGAGCCAGGCCATGCTGGTGCGCCGCTGCTTCCCCGACGCGCCGCTCAAGTACATGCCGCCCACCAAGCACAAGGAGACCGACATCTTCTTCAGCCACGCCTACGACGTGATGGCCGACCTGGTGGCGGTGTGGACGAACCAGGGCATCCAGCTGCTGGGGATGATGACCGAGGCCATGCACACCCCGCTGTTGGGAGACCGCTACGTGGCGCTCAAGTCGGCGTCGTATATCCACCGGGCCGCGCGCGGGATCGACGAGGAGTTCACCGTGCGCGAGGACGGGAAGATCGCCAACCGCGCGCGCTTCGTGTTCGGCAAGGCGCTGGAGCTGATCGGCGTCACCGACGATCACGATCTTCTTGGCGCGGAGCAAGCTTGGCAGCACGTGCACGATATTGAGGCGGGACGAGTCGTCGATGACCACGACGTCAAAGAGTTGCTGCTTTAGCGGCACGGTCTGTGCGTAGGTGTAGATATCGCCGATGACACACGGGAAGGCTTTCAGCAGACGTTCGAATACGCCGATCTC
>CALNBU010000488.1 GCA_937875615.1 uncultured Archangium sp. | reverse complement strand
GATGATGGTGGAAAAAATGCCCGGCAGCGTGATATGCAGCGTCTGTTTCCAACGGTTGGCCCCGTCGATGATCGCCGCCTCCGCCGCGTGGTCGACCTCGGTGACGAAGTCGTCCACGAAGGGCACCATCAGCTCCTCCGCGCCGTCGCGGATGACCAGGTTCGGCACCGGGCCGGAGCTCCAGATCTCCACCACCGAGCCCAGCGCGCGCCCCTCGGGGGTGCTCACCTGCAGGCCGACCAGATCTCCCAGGAAGACCTCGCCTTCCGCCGGGGGCTCCAGATCTTCGCGGCGGACGTGCACCGCGGCGCCCTTGAAGGGCTCGGCGTCTTCACGCCGCGCGTGGCCCTCGAAGCGCACCAGCAGATCTCCTCCCGGCGCGTCGCGCACGGAGCCGAGCTGCAGCGTCTTCGATTCTCCGGCGCGCGTCACCAGCACCAGCACCTCGACCTCGCTGACCGCAGTCGAGGTGGGGTCGAAGGTCTTCAGCACCAGCTCACCGCGCAGGCCGTGCACCTTCGCGATGTAGCCGATGTGAAAGAGGGGCTTCACGGTGCGGGCAGCTGCGCCTCGGGCGCCGCCGCCACCTGCTTGCGCTCGTCCACGACCTCCAGCCGGGCCTTCTCACCCTTCTTCTGGGCCGCGTGCTGGACCACCGTGCGCAGCGCGTTCACGGTGCGACCGTCCCGCCCGATGATCTTCCCGATGTCTCCGGGAGCCACCTTGAGATCGTAGAAGACCGCGCCGTCGATGGACGTCGCGCGAACCTCTACGGCCTCCGGCTCATCGACCAGAGCCCGGGCGAGATACTCGATGAGCTGCTTCACGCCTTCGCGTCGGTCTTCAGCTTCTTGTACAGACCGCCCACGGTCTCGGAGGGCTTGGCGCCGATCTGCGTCCAGTGCGCCCAGCGCGCCTCATCGACCTGGAACTTCGCCGGCTGCGCCGTCGGATCGTAGGTGCCGATGTTCTCGATGAACCGGCCGTCGCGCGGCGAGCGCGAGTCGGTGGCAACCACGTGGTAGAAAGGGCGCTTCTTGGCGCCGGCGCGAGCAAGGCGGATGACGACGGACATGCGTGTGAACCTCGAAAAGAAGGTGAGGAGCGCCGCCTACCCGAGAAGTCCCCGGAATGTCAAGGTTCGGCGCGACGGGCCACCAAAGGACGCAGCGGCGTAAAGCTGCGTTCTTTTTCGGTATTCGCCAACTGGCCACACGCCGCGGCGATGTCCCGCCCGCGATTGGCGCGGATGAACGCCGCCACGTGGGCCTTCTCCAGCAGCGCCCGGAAGCGCTCGGCGCGGTTGTCGACGGTGCTCAGGTACCCCAGCCCGGGGTTCTCGTTGTACTGGATGAGGTTCACCTTGGCCGGCACGCCCTTGAGGAGCGCCGCGAGACGCAGCGCGTCGTCGTCGGCGTCGTTGACGCCCGCCATCAGCACGTACTCGAAGGTGATGCGGCGGCCCTGGCGCAGCGGGAAGTTCCGGCAGGCCTCCATCAGGTCGGCGATCTTCCACTTCTTGTTCACCGGCATGATGCCGTCGCGCGTCTCGTCATTCGACGCGTTGAGCGAGATGGCCAGCTTCACGTCGGTCTCCTCGCCGAAGCGCGCGATCATCGGGACCAGGCCCACGGTGCTGACGGTGATGTGCCGGCTGGAGAAGTTGGGGCCGTCCTCGGACTGCAGGATGCCGAGCGAGGTCTTCAGGTGCTCGAAGTTGTGGAGCGGCTCGCCCATGCCCATGAAGACCAGGTTGGTGAGCGGCCGGAGCGTCTTCACCAGCTGCGCCTCGGTGCGCACCGCGCGGTTCACCGCGTGCACCTGGGCCACGATCTCCGAGGGCGTGAGGTTGCGCAGCAGCCCCAGCGTGGCGGTGGCGCAGAAGCGGCAGCCCATGGCGCAGCCGGCCTGCGTCGACACGCACAGCGTCTTGCGCTCCGGCGAGGGCATGTAGACCGACTCGATCAGCTTCCCGTCGCGGGTCTTCCAGCGGTACTTGATGGTGCCGTCGACGGAGCGCTGCTCGAGGTCCTTCGTCAGCCCGATGATCTCCGCCCGCTCGTCCAGCTTCTCCCGGAGCGACTTCGAGAGGTCGGTCATCTCGGCGAAGGACGTGGCGCCGCGCTGGTGCAACCAGCGGTAGAGCTGCTTCGCCCGAAACGGCTTCTCCCCGAGATCGTCGCTCACGAAGCGGGTCAGCGCCTCCAGCGGAAGAGAGGCCAGATCGACTTTTTCGGGAGCGGCAGTCACGGCGTTCTTCTCTTAAGCCTCGCGTGGCCGTTGTAGTCAATGACGGAACGTGTCAAAGGCCGCCGCCCGAATGTTCCCCAGAGAAAAAATCCGCAACGTCGCGATCGTCGCCCACGTCGACCACGGCAAGACCACCCTCGTCGATCACATGCTGCGCCAGGGAGGCGCCTTCCGCTCCAACGAGCAGGTCGCCGAGCGCGTGATGGACTCCAACGATCTCGAGCGCGAGAAGGGCATCACCATCCTGGCCAAGAACACGGCCATCGGATGGAAAGACCACTTCATCAACATCGTCGACACGCCCGGCCACGCCGACTTCGGCGGCGAGGTGGAGCGCGGCCTGCGCATGGTCGACGGCGTCATCCTGCTGGTCGACGCGGCCGAAGGCCCGCTGCCCCAGACCCGCTTCGTGCTCGGCAAGGCGCTGGGCATGGGCCTCAAGACCGTGCTGGTCATCAACAAGATCGACCGCAAGGACGCGCGCGCCAAGGACGTGCTCGACCTCGTCTACTCGCTCTACATCGACCTCGGCGCCGACGAGAAAGATCTCGAGATGCCGGTCATCTACGCCGTCGCGCGCGAGGGCAAGGCTGGCACCGACCTGGAGAACGTCGGCGACACGCTGGAGCCGCTGCTCGACGCCATCGTCGCCCACATCCAGCCGCCGCCGCCGCCCGCCGACGACGCCGGCACCCAGCTGCTCCTCGCCAACCTCGACTACGACACCTTCGTGGGTCGCATCGGCATCGGCCGCGTCTCCGCCGGGCGCCTCGCGCCCAACATGCCGGTGGCCATCGCCCGCGAGGAGGGCAAGATCGAGCAGGGCCGCATCGTGAAGCTCTTCGGCTTCTCCGGCCTCAAGCGCGTGGAGATCGCCGAGGCCGGCCCGGGCGAGATCGTCTGCGTCGCGGGCATCGAGGAACTCTCCATCGGCGACACCATCTGCGACGTCGAGAACCCCCGCCCCCTGCCCCGCATCAAGGTCGACGAGCCGACCATGATGATGATCTTCCGCGTCAACAACGGGCCCTACGCGGGCCGCGAGGGCAAGTTCGTCACCTCGCGCAACATCCGCGACCGCCTGATGCTGGAGGCCTACCGCAACGTCTCCATCCGCGTGGAGCCCACCGATTCACCCGACGCCTTCCGGGTGGTGGGTCGCGGCGAGCTCCAGCTCGCGGTGATCATCGAGACCATGCGCCGCGAGGGCTTCGAGCTGACCGCGTCGAACCCCGAGCCGATCATCAAGGACGTCGACGGCGTCCGTCACGAGCCGCTGGAGCTGG
>CALNBU010000487.1 GCA_937875615.1 uncultured Archangium sp. | reverse complement strand
ACGAGGAAGAGCATCGAGGCGACGAGGGAGAGGCCGCTGCCGGCGAGCACGAGGAACACCTCTGGGGGCATGACGGGTTGTGACAACAACCCCCGAAAACAGGTTCCCTGTGGGATATTGGCGCTGATGCCACGTGTTCGCCTGGTGCTCGAGTACGACGGGACGAACTACGTGGGGTGGCAGATTCAGCAGAACGGCCCCTCGGTGCAGGGGCGGGTGCAGCTGGCGCTGCAGGAGCTGCTGGGTGAGCGGGTCAGCGTGGCCTCGGCCGGGCGCACCGACTCCGGCGTCCACGCGGCGGGGATGGTGGTGGCCTTCGATTCGCCGAAGCGGCTCCCGACGCGCGCCTTCTGGATCGGCCTCAACGGCCTGTTGCCAGACGACATCGCGGTGGTGCGGGCCGACGAGGTGCGCGACGACTTCGACCCCCGGCGCTGGGCGCGGGGAAAGCGCTATTGCTACCGGGTCTCGAACCGGCGCAGCCGCTCGCCGCTGCGCCGCTACACCCACTGGGAGATCTACGCGCCGCTCAAGGTGGAGGCGATGCGGGAGGCGGCCCTGTCTCTCCCCGGTCGGCACGACTTCTCGGCCTTCCGAGCCGCCGACTGTCAGGCCCGCACCGCGGTGCGCGAGCTGCGGCGCGTGGAGGTGCAGGGCGCCGCCGGCGACGAGCTCCAGTTCGTGGTGGAGGGCACGGCGTTCCTCAAGCACATGGTGCGCAACCTGGTGGGGACCTTGATGGAGGTGGGGCGGGGGCGCCGTCCGCCGGCCTGGGTCAAGGAGGTGCTGGAGTCGAAGGACCGGACCCGCGCCGGCCCCACCGCGCCGCCTCAGGGGTTGTGCCTCGACGAGGTGTTCTACGGCGAGGGGCCCCGGGAAGAGAGCATCGATGACGACTGAACAGAAGCAGCCGGGGATGCTCAAGCGCGCCGAGGGCTCGGCGCGGCGCTGGGTGTTGCAGCTGGGCCTGGGCGTGGCCGCCTTCGTGCTGGGGAGCATCTTCTCCTCCGGCGCCTCCTCCCGGCTGGGCGAGCGCCTGGGCCCCTTCGAGAGCGAGACGCTGGCGTTCCTCTTCTCCGTGGCGATGCAGCGGCTGTGGCTGGTGGCGCTCCTCCCGGCGTTCGGCTGGGCCTTCGGGCGCTTCAGCGAGGGCAGCCCCTTGCGCTTCGCGCTCACCGCGGGCCTGTCCGGCGAGGTGTTTCATCTCCTGCTGCTCAGCGCGATGAACGGCTTCGAGTCGCTGTGGCTGGACGTGGACGCGGCGGTGATTCGGCTGGTGACGCTGCTGGTGGGCATGGCGTTGACGGTGCTGGCGACGGGGGCGGGGCGTCGCGCGGCCGCGGAGGCGCAGCAGGAGGCCAACGCCATCGCCGAGAAGCAGCGGGCCGAGTACGCCGCCTACCTGGCGGAGGCAGAAAAGAAGTAGCCGTTCAGGAATGGCGCGGGCGCCCGTCAGTCCTCCTCCGAAGGGAGGAGACCCATGGAGACGCTCGTACTCAACACCGCCTACCAACCCGTGGCCCGCGTGCCCTGGCAGCGCGCCATCACGCTCCTCTTCCTCGGGAAGGTGGAGGTGGTGGAGGAATACACGGACCAGACCATCCGCTCGGTCAGCTTCGAGGTGAAGATGCCGTCCGTGGTCCGGTTCCTGAAGATGCTCCGGTTCCGCCGGCCGGTGGTGCGCTTCAGCCGCGAGAACGTCTTCGCCCGCGACCACGGGCGGTGCCAGTACTGCGGCGAGAAGCTCACGCGCGCGGAGGCCACCTACGATCACGTGGTGCCGAAGAGCCGGGGCGGCGGCACGCACTGGGAGAACATCGTCATCGCCTGCGTGGGCTGCAACCAGCGGAAGGGTGGCCGCACGCCGGCGGAGGCGAAGATGAAGCTCCAGACGGCGCCGGTGAAGCCGACCAGGCTGCCGGAGGGCGTGCGGCTGACGTTCACCTTCCAGAAGGGCATGCCGAACAGCTGGCAGAACTGGCTGCGCGACCTGACCTACTGGCACGGGAGCCTCGACGAAGACTGAAGCCCTGCGGAGGAATGTCGATCGTTCCTGCGCGTTGAAGCAACCATCGGCAGGTTGAAGGAGCAGAGTGGCGGCTCGCACCGCGCTCGGCGCTGGCTCACGGAACACAGAGCCCTGGCGCCCCTTCGGCCCTCGCCGCTTCCGACGAAGCATGGCCCTCTTCCGGGCAGGTCCCGGGGGAGGGGCTCTTTCGTGTCCGCCGCGCAGCGGCGTTAGACTCGCCTCCGTGGACCTGCGGGGAGGCCAGCGATGCTGAACAGCGCGGTGCTGGTGCTGAACCGGCACTACCAGCCGGTCCACGTCACCAACGTGAAGCGGGCCGTCTCGTTGCTGTACCAGGGCGTGGCCCGGGCCCTCGACGAGCGGTACCGGCTGTACGACTTCGCCGACTGGGCGTCGCTCTCGGAGGCCGTGGGTGAAGAGACCCTGCGCACCACCGCGCGGGGCATCCGGGTGCCGCGGGTGCTGGTGCTGTCGGTGTTCGAGAAGCTGCCGCGCATGCGGGTGCGCTTCTCGCGCCTCAACATCTACGCCCGGGATGGCGACACCTGCCAATACTGCGGTCGCCGGCGCCGGCGCTCGGAGTTGAACCTCGACCACGTGGTGCCGCGCAGCCAGGGCGGGGCCACCTGCTGGGAAAACGTGGTGTGCTCGTGCATCGGCTGCAACCTCAAGAAGGGTGGCCGCACGCCGGCGCAGGCGAACATGGCGCTGCTCAGAGCGCCCTTCCGGCCGAAGTGGACGCCGCTGCTCCGCGGCTCGCCCCTCAGCGCACATCGGACGTGGCTCCCGTTCCTGAATCTGGCAGATGCTGCCTACTGGAACGTAGAACTCTCGGACGGGTGATGAGCAAGGCAGGCGAAGCACAGGTCATTGAACTCTCCCGCGCGCGCGGCCCTGCCGCTCGCCGCGGCAAGGCGCGTCGCATCATCGCCATCGGCGGCGGGAAGGGCGGCATCGGCAAGTCGCTGCTGTCGGCCAACCTGGGCATCGCGCTGGCGAAGCGGGGGGCGAAGGTGGTGCTGGCCGACCTGGATCTCGGCGGCGCCAACCTGCACACCTGCCTGGGCGTGCCGCAGCCGAAGGGCTCGCTGTCAGATTTCATCGAGCGCCGCGCCGATTCGCTGGACCAGCTGCTGGCGCCGACGCCGCACGAGAACCTGCGGCTGCTCTCGGGGGCCCTCGACGGGCTCGATGCCGCCAACCCCCGGCACCAGCAGAAGAGCAAGCTGCTGCGCAACCTGCGGAACCTCGACGTCGACTTCGTGGTGCTCGACCTCGGCGCCGGCACCGCCTTCAACGTGCTCGACTTCTTCCTGGTGGCGGACACGGGCGTGGTGGTGATGCTTCCGGAGCCCACCTCCATCGAGAACGCCTACCGCTTCATCAAGTCGGCGTTCTTCCGCAGGCTGCAGGCGCTGGCGCCCGACGACGACTTCCCGAAGCTGGTGGGGCAGGGGTTGGTCCCCCGCGAAGGGCAGCTCGCGCGCACGCCGTGGGACATGGTGG
>CALNBU010000486.1 GCA_937875615.1 uncultured Archangium sp. | reverse complement strand
TGGGAGAGCGGCTGTGGGCTCACCCAGGCCTGCGGCACCGGGGCCTGCGCGAGCGTCGCCACGCTGGTTCACCTGCGGCGCCTGGACGCGGACGTGTGGCACCGCGTGCGGCTGCCCGGTGGCCCGCTCTCCATCCGGGTGGCCGCGGACCTCTCCGCGGTCCGCCTGTTGGGCCCGGCCTCCTTCGTCTTCGAGGCCGTTGTGACGCTCCCTGCAGCCCACTAGGATCCCGGCGGATCCGTGGCGCGCGAGAGGACGCTCGCGTGCGTGAGCGGCTCCCCATGAAGACCCCGTGCCCGGCCAGATCCTCCTCGTCGATAGCGACGCCCTCCGACTGGAGGAGGTCGCAGCGGTCCTGACGCGCCGCGGGCATCACGTGGTCGACGCGGCCGACGCCGAGAACGACGCGCTGCTCCCCGGCGCGTTCACCTTCCAGGAGCCGCTCAACATCGCGCGGGTACAGCCCGACCGCGGCGCCGTCGCCGGCAATACGCTGGTGACGGTGCTGGGCAGCGGCTTCGGAGAGTCGACGCGGGTGCGCATCGGCCAGAACCTGGCCCGCGACTTCAAGTTCATCGACAGCCACACCGTCACCTGCCGCACGCCCAAGGGCAACGTGGGCGTGGTCGACGTGGTAGTGGAGCGCCTCGACGAGAGCGACTCCCTGCCCGGCGGCTTCTCCTACTTCGACCCGCGCAACAGCTCCGGCGGCCTGTCGGGCGGCCCCATGGTGGGCACCCTCAACATCACCGTGCTCTCCGGAGACCAGGCCAGCTACGGCGCGCCCATCGACGGGGCGAGCGTCATCGTGGGCACCGACATGACCACCCCGTTCCAGGGCCTCACCGACTTCCGCGGGCAGATTACCTTCAGCAGCGACACGCTGGTGAAGGCCGAGGTCGTCACCGTCTACAAGGAGTTCTACGAGACGGTGACCGTCACCAACGTCAACTCCGAGAACCTCACGGTGTTCGTCGCCCAGACCGGTGGCGGAGAGCCGGGCAACCCGGGCAGCAACACCAGCGTCCCGGCCTCGGTCATCACCGGGAAAATCTTCGGCTTCAAGGCGCCGCGGCCGCTGGTCGACGGCGAGCGGCTGGAGGCGCGGGTCTTCGTCGCGCCCACCTCACTCTTCGGCACCCCGCCGCTGGGCAGCCCGCCCAACCACGAGGGCGAGGTGTGGCAGGTGACGCAGGAGGGCGGTGAGTACCGGGTGTTGACCGGCGCCGGTCTCCGCGCGACGTACGCCATTCTGGGCGTCGCCACCGACGCCACGGCGGGCGACCCGGATGCGGGCGTCGACGCGGGCGTGGCGAGCTTCACCCCCATCGCCCAGGGCGTGCGCCGCGGCATCAACACCTCCTCGGAGACGCCGGCGGCCAACTCCCACATCGTGCTCGACACCGCGCTCGACATGACGGTGCCGGTCACCGTCGACGGGCCGCTGTCGTGCACGGGCTCGCCGTTCCCCAACAGCATCTACGGTTGGCTGGAGCTGGGCGCC
>CALNBU010000485.1 GCA_937875615.1 uncultured Archangium sp. | reverse complement strand
CTTGAGCTGTGGATAGTTCTGGAACCTGACCACCGCCACCACGTCGGTCTCGCCACTCCAGCTCAGCTCCACGCGTTGCAGCGGCCGCCCGAAGGCGCTGACGTCGACCAACCACATGGTGGTCGGCGCCGGCCCAGCGGCGCGCCTGGCCTTCCGGGTCTCGAGGCGGCGCAGGCGCCCCTGTGCGTCGCGCTCGATGAGCACGGAGAGATCCGTCTGCCCGGTGGGGCCCGTGGGCAGCTCGAAGGTGGGCAGCGCCGCCTCGCGGAGCCGCTCCGTCACCACCGGGTCGACGGCCACGGGCGCGAAGGAAACCGGCGCCCCGGCGCCGTTGAAGACCGCGAGGTCGTGCACGCGCGCGTCCTGCGACCAGCGGTACACCTCGGGCGTCAGGTCGAAGCGCCAGGCAGGGCTCTCTTCACCGGAGGTGTCGAGGTCGAAGAGCATCGCGTACTCGGACGGCACCGGTGGCGGTGGGGCGGTCGCGGTGAGCGTCGCAGCACAACAGAAGAGCGCCAGGGGTCTCATCAAGGTTCTCCCGGGGAGGTGTCGCGCGGCGGCGCTGGAGCGAAGTAGCCGATGGCGGTGCACAACAACCCATAGGCGATGAAGGAGACGATGCCGAAGACGTTGCCGAGGTGCGCGCGGTCGATGAGCAGCAGCTTGCCCAGCACCACCGCCATCAACACCGCGCCCACCAGCCACAGGGGACGATTGCCTGCGCGCGAACCGGAGATCCACGCGGCGACGCCCAGCACGCTCCAGACCACCGTGAGGGAGGTCTGCGCGGGCATCGACGAGAGGAGCGCGTCGTCCCAGGGGACGTCGCCGAGGTGGTGCACGGCGCGCAGCGTGGCGGAGGTGATGAAGGAGAAGGTGGCGAGCGAGAGCAGCACCAGCCTCGTCTCCCGGAAGGCCGAAGGGGCGAGCTCGCTGAGCCACCGCCAGGCGGCGAGGAGGAACGCCACCTGCAGCAGCTCGACGGGGTTGAGCAGCGGCAGGAAGGTGAGCGGCGCGCCCGGCCCCGGGTGCGCCAGCGAGAGGGTGAAGAGCAGCGTCGCGGCCAGCGCGAAGGAGGTCGCCAGGGTGCCGCGCCAGTCCTCGAAGCGGGGGCCCACGGGGGCCGCCAGTGCCCGGGGGGCCAGCATCGTCAGCAGCCAGGCCCCGAGCAGCGGGAGCACCGTGAGCGCGTCGACCCAGCCCCCGGCCAGGGCGGCGTCGTCGCCGACCAGCTTCAGCGTCAGCCCCAGCGCGAAGACCCAGGTCCACATCCAGCCGGCGTGTGCCAGCCCCAGCGGCCACGTCGGTGCGGGGCGCAGCAGCCACAGCGCGCCGCCGCCCAGCACGAGGAAGCTCCCGAGGCCGGTGAGGCCCCAGAACGACCAGGTGGGCACGTCGAAGGCCGGGATGACGCAGACGTTGAGGAGGAGCACCAGCGCGGTGGTCCAGGAGAGGGCCGGGCGCCGGAAGAAGTGCCAGGCGAGGGCGGCGAGCGCGGCGGTGAGGGTGAAGAAGGCCAGCACCGCTGGCGCGCGGTTGCCGCTGGGGACGAAGAGCACGACATCGTGGAGCCCGCCGGTGCACCACCACGCGAGGCCCCAGAGGTACGCGGGGACGCTCAGCCACCACGCGGCCTTGCTGTGGGTGACGTAGAGCCACGCGGTGGCGAAGGTGGCCAGGGTGATGAGCAGCGTGCTCATGAAGAAGGCGTTGAGCACCGGCAGAGGGCCGTCGGGCCACTGGTTGAGCAGCGAGAAGATGAACGCGCCCGCGGCGATGCCTTGCAGCAGCGCGCCGCTCCAGCGCGGCAGCGCGCGCTGCTGGCGGAAGCCGAGCCAGATGAGCCCGGCGCCTTCCAGGGCGAAGATGCTGGCGGTGACGCGCGCGGAGAGGGCCAGCGGCACCGCCAGCGTGGCGAAGCCCACGCCCAGCACCGCGAAGGCCTCGCCCAGCACGCGGGCCCGTCGCAGCAACCACCAGGCCAGCAGCACGTAGAGCCCGGCCAGCGCGAGCGCGGAGAGGGCGAGCGGGAGGCGGTCTCCGCGCAGGAGGGCGGCCTGGAGGACGAACGCCACGAGCGGGTTGCCGAACACCAATGAGCCGTCGATCACGCTTCGCTCATCGCTGCGCAGCCGGTTGATGATGGGGATGGCCAGGTAGATGGCGAAGAAGCCGATGAGGAACGGCTCGACGGTGGCGAGGTGGGTGTCCTCGTAGCGCAGCACGCCCCAGGCGGTGCCGATGACGAAGGTGAAGCTGAAGCCCAGCAGGTTCAGCGCCCGCCACGACTTCGCCCACGCCACGCCGAAGATGGTGAGGTTGAGGAGCGCGTAGAAGGAGAAGAGCGCCACGTGGCTCCCGGTGCCGGTGGACACCAGAATCGGCGTGGCGAAGCCGGTGATGATGCCCAGCACCGCCAGCGCGATGGCGTCCTGCAGCACCGCCAGCACGCCGGCTCCGGCCACCAGCACCACCAGCAGGATGAAGGCGAGGCTCGCGGGCAGCAGCTCGTACAGCCGGAAGGCGGCGAACACCGTCATGGTGAGGATGCCGATGGCGCCGCCCTGCAGCGAGAGACCGAAGGCCCGGCGGCGCTCACGTTCCCTGAAGCCGAACCACACCCCGGTGATGGCGGCCCCGGCGATGAGCGCCAGGCGGAGCTCGGTGGGCACCGTCAGCCAGCCCTGGTCGGAGGCGTACTTGAGCAGCGCCGCCACGCCGGCGAGCAGGACCAGCATGCCGATCTTCACCGGCACGTTGCCCTCGGTGAACCAGCGCTTCACCGCGCCGAAGGCCACCTCGAAGAAGTCGGGAGGCGTGGGCGGCGGTGGGCGCGCCGGTGGCCGAGGCGGCGCGGGGGTTGGCGCCGGCGGCGCTTCGGCCGCGGCGTCGTTGTCCGGGGTGTCGTCGGCGCTGTCGGCGGGGGCTTCTTCCTCGGGCACGTCGTGCGGCGCGGAGGGGCGCACCGCGTCGTACGCGGCGGGCGTCTCTGGGGCAGGTGCGTCGCGGTGCGG
>CALNBU010000484.1 GCA_937875615.1 uncultured Archangium sp. | reverse complement strand
CGCTGGCGCTGGTGGGCGCGCGCCTGAAGCCCGGCGTCTCCACCGCCGACATCGACGCCTGGGTGCGCGAAGACACCGCGGCGCACCGCGCGCGGCCCAGCCAGCTCGGCTACCACGGCTTCCCCGCAGCGGTGTGCACCAGCCGCAACGAGGTGGTGTGCCATGGAGTCCCCCGCGCCGACGAGCTGCTGTGTGCGGGCGACATCATCAACGTCGACGTCACCAGCGAGCTGTGCGGCTGGCACGGCGACACCTCCGCCACCTTCTGCATCGGCGAGGTGAGCCCCGAGGCCCTGCACCTGGTGGAGACCACCCGCCGCGCGCTGGAGGCCGGCCTCGCCGTGGTGCGCCCCGGCGCCACGCTCGGCGACCTCGGCGCCGCGATTCAAGCCCTCGCCGAGGGCGCCGGCTGCAGCGTGGTGACCGACTGGGGTGGCCACGGCATCGGGAAGAAGATGCACCTCCCGCCGCACGTGGCGCACGTCGGACGCCCCGGCGAGGGGCTGGTGCTGCGAGAGGGCATGACCTTCACCATCGAGCCCATGCTCACCCTGGGCAGCCCGGAGACCCACACCCTCGACGACGGCTGGACGGTGGTGACCACCGACGGCCGGTGGTCGGCGCAGTTCGAGCACACCGTGCTGGTGACGCGGCGCGGTCACGAGGTGCTCACCACCCCGTGACCCGCGGGCTCACTTCGCGCTGAGCCGCTGGTGCTCCTCGATGAGCTGCGTCACCACCTCCGGCTCGGCCAGCGTGCTGAGGTCGCCCAGGCCCGAGTACTCGGCCGAGGCGATCTTCCGCAGCACCCGGCGCATGATCTTTCCGCTGCGCGTCTTGGGCAGCCCCTTCTCCGCCACCTGGATGACGTCGGGCGTGGCGAAGGGGCCGATGACCTGCCGCACCTTCTCCTTGAGCGCGCCGCGCAGCTGCTCGGGGCTGGTGGCGAGGCCCTCCGGCGTCAGCGCGACGTAGGCGTAGATGCCCTGGCCCTTGATGTCGTGCGGGTAGCCCACCACCGCCGCCTCGGCGATGGCCTCGTGCTCCACCAGCGCGCTCTCCACCTCGGCGGTGCCGATGCGGTGCCCCGACACGTTGATGACGTCGTCGATGCGGCCGGTGATCCAGTAGTAGC
>CALNBU010000483.1 GCA_937875615.1 uncultured Archangium sp. | reverse complement strand
CCGCGAAGACCGTGGGACGCGCCGGAGCGAAGAAGAAGGCGCCTGCCCGCCGTGACGGGGCGAAGAAGACCATCGGGAAAAAGAAGAAGTCGTGATTGACTCGGGGGCGTGAAACACCCCGAAGACAAGGGCGCGTTCGCCACCAACATCGGCGACGACGTTCTGAAGGAAGCGCTGGAGGCCGTCGAGAAGCGTACCGGCGGCAAGAGCGAAGAGGCGGAGGCGGTGGAGCTCGAAGTCGGCGCGCCGGAGGCGGCTCCCGCGGCCGTCGACCCGCGCGACGCGGAGCTCGGGGAGCTTCGACAGCAGGTCGAGTTCTCGTCCGCCAAGGGCCGTGAGCTGATGGCGAAGCTCAAGGACGAGCACGAGAAGATGCTGCGCGCCGCGGCGGACCTCGACAATTTCAAGAAGCGCGCCGCGAAGGAAAAGGAAGAGGTGCAGCGCTTCGGGATCGAGAAGCTGCTCAAGGACCTGCTCCCGGTGTTCGACAACTTCGACCGGGCGCTGGAGGCCGCGCGCTCGCCGGGCGACTTCGAGAGCCTGAAGAAGGGCGTGGAGATGATCCGCAAGCTCTTCGAAGACACGCTCGGCCGGCACGGGGTCAAGTCGTTCGTCAGCAAGGGCGAGCTCTTCGACCCCAACCGCCACGAGGCGATGTCGGCGGCGGAGACCACCGAGGTGCCGCCCAACCACGTGCTCGCCGAGATGGTGCGCGGCTTCACGCTCAACGAGCGGTTGGTCCGGCCGGCGCTGGTGGTGGTGGCGCGGGCGCCCTCGACGGCCGCCGAGGCGTCTTCAGGAGACAACCCGCCGTCAGGCGGTCAGAATCAGTAGTCCGAGGGGGCCATGTCGAAAGTCATCGGGATAGATCTGGGTACGACCAACTCGTGCGTCGCCGTGATGGAAGGCGGCGAGCCGGTGGTGATCCCCAACAGCGAAGGGAGCCGGACCACGCCGTCGATGGTCGGCTTCACGGAGGCCGACGAGCGTCTGGTCGGCCAGATCGCCAAGCGACAGGCGGTGACCAATCCGGAGAACACCGTCTACGCCGTCAAGCGGCTGATGGGGCGGCCCTTCGACTCGAAGGAGTCGCAGCGCGCGCGCTCGATGGTGCCCTACCGGGTGGTGCCGTCGGACAACGGCGACGCCTGGGTGGAGATCCGCGGCAAGAAGTTCAGCCCGCAGGAGGTCTCCTCGATGGTGCTGGTCAAGATGAAGCAGACCGCCGAGGACTACCTGGGCGAGCCGGTGGCGGAGGCGGTGATCACCGTCCCCGCCTACTTCAACGACGGTCAGCGCCAGGCGACCAAGGACGCCGGCCGCATCGCGGGCCTCAATGTGCTGCGCATCATCAACGAGCCCACCGCCGCGGCGCTCGCCTACGGCCTCGACAAGAAGGACCAGAGCAACGCCGAGCGGGTCGCGGTGTACGACCTCGGCGGCGGCACCTTCGATATCTCGATCCTGGAGCTCACCTCAGGCGTCTTCGAGGTCAAGTCGACCAACGGCGACACCTACCTGGGCGGCGAAGACTTCGACAACCGGCTCATCGACTACCTGGCGGAGCGCTTCAAGGTCTCGAACAACATCGACCTGCGCAAGGACCGCATGGCCCTCCAGCGGCTCAAGGAGGCCGCGGAGCGGGCCAAGCACGAGCTGTCGTCGGCCACCGAGACCGAGATGAACCTCCCGTTCATCACCGCCGACCAGACCGGCCCCAAGCACCTGCAGGAGATGATCGACCGCGACACCTTCGAAGGTCTGGTGAAGGACCTGGTGGACAGGTCCATCGAGCCCTGTCGTATCGCGCTCAAGGACGCCGGACTGCAGGCGGCGCAGATGCACCAGGTGCTGCTGGTGGGCGGCATGACGCGCATGCCGGCGATTCAGCGGAAGGTGAAGGAGTTCTTCGGCAAGGAGCCGCACAAGGGCATCAACCCCGACGAGGTGGTGGCCATCGGCGCGGCGATCCAGGGCGCGGTGTTGAAGGGAGAGGTCAAAGACGTGCTCCTGCTCGACGTCACGCCGCTGTCGCTGGGCGTGGAGACGGCCGGCGGCGTCAGCACCCGCATCATCGAGAAGAACACCACCATTCCCTGCAAGAAGTCGCAGGTCTTCTCGACGGCCACCGACAACCAGCCGCTGGTGAGCGTGCACGTGCTGCAGGGCGAGCGCGAGATGGCCAGCGACAACAAGACCCTGGCGCGCTTCGAGCTGGTGGGCATTCCCCCGGCGCCGCGCGGCGTCCCTCAAATCGAAGTGACCTTCGACATCGACGCCAACGGTCTGGTGCACGTCTCGGCGAAGGACCTGGGCACCGGGCGCGTGCAGCAGGTGCGCATCGTGTCGAACTCCGGCCTCACCGAGGCTGAGATTCAGCGCATGGTGACGGACGCGCAGTCGAACACCGACGGCGACAAGAAGAAGAAGGAGCTCGCGGACCTCAAGAACAACGCCGAGGGGCTC
>CALNBU010000482.1 GCA_937875615.1 uncultured Archangium sp. | reverse complement strand
CCACGCCCGAGCGCACCGCGGCGCCGGAGTGCAGGCCCGCGCCCCCCACCACCGCGGCCACCGTCAACGCCAGGGCCCAGGCACAGGCGCTGCTCCCCAGCGCCGCCGCCTCGGCGAGGGCCGTCGCCACGCTGAGCGCCAGCACCGGGAGCGCGTCGTCGCCCCGCACCGGGCGCCGCCACACCACGGCGCCGCGCAGCGCCACCAGCACCAGCGCGATGAAGAGACACGCCAACCCGAGGCGGGGCATCCAGCGCTCCGCGTCGAGGCCCGCCGCCAGCACCGCGGACTGCGTGAGGAACCACACCAGATTCGAGGGCCCGGGCTCCGCCGAGGACGCGGGCGTGAACCGCAGGCCCTCACCGGAGATGAAGGCGCGCGCCAACACCAGCGACTCCGCCTCGCCGGTGGACAACCCGTGCGGCAGCGAGGACCACCGCCAGCCCAGCAGCGCCAGCGAGCCCGCCAGCAGCGCCAGGAACAGCGCCACCTCCGTGCGCTTGCGCAGCGTCGTCATGCGTGGGCCCGCCGCTGCCACACCTCTTCATACGGGCACGTGCAGTCCGTCTCCGTCGGCTCGGGGTAGGCGTAGCGCTCTCCCCGGTAGTTGCGGAAGACGGTCTCGCTCGCGGACTTCTCCACCACGTAGTCGGGCTGCAGCGTCACCTTGCCGCCGCCGCCGGGCAGGTCCACCGCCAGGTGTGGCACGGCCAGCCCGGAGGTGAAGCCGCGAAGCTCCCGGAGAATCTCCACCCCCTTCTCGATGGGCGTCCGCAGGTGCTCGCACCCCTCGGCCACGTCCATCTGGTGGAGGTAGTACGGCCGCACGCGCATGGTGAGGCAGGCGTGGTTCAGCTCCTTGATGATGCGGGCGTCGGAGTTGAGGCGCCGCATCAGCACCGCCTGGTTCTCCACCGGCACGCCATGGTCCACCAGCAGCTCGCAGGCCGCGCGGGCCTCCGGCGTCACCTCTTTCCCGTGGTTGAAGTGCGTCACCACGTAGAGCGGCGCGTAGCGGCGCAGCAGCTGCGCCAGCGCCGGCGTGACCCGCATGGGGAGCGTCACCGGCGCCCGGGTGCCGATGCGGATAATCTCCACGTGCGGAATCGCGCGCAGCCCCCGGAGCACCTGCTCCAGGCGCTCATCGGAGAGAATCAGGGGGTCTCCCCCGGAGATGAGGACATCGCGCACCTCCGGATGGCTGGCGATGTAGTCGAGCCCCAGCTGCAGCTGCGTCTTGGTCAGCTCCGAGGCGCCGCCCTTGGTGATGCGCCGCCGGGTGCAGTGGCGGCAGTAGACGGAGCAGGTGTCCGTGGCGAGCAGCAGCACCCGGTCAGGGTATTTGTGCACGATGGCCTCCACCGGGCGGTGGGGGTCTTCTCCGAGCGGATCTTCCAGCTCGCCAGGGCGCACCTCGGCCTCGGCCCGCCGGGGTATGGCCTGCATGCGCACCGGGCAGTAGGGGTGCGACGGGTCGATGAGCGTCAGGTAGTAGGGCGAGACGCCCACGCGGAACACCTTCGCCGTCTCATCGAGGCCGGCGCGCTCGTCGTCCGTGAGCGGCAACAAGCGGCTCAGCGAGGCCGCGTCGCGCGCCGCGTGGCGCTGCGGCCAGCGCCAGTCGTTCCACTCCGCGTCGCTGGCCTGAGGAAAGAGCTCGGCTCGACGCGCGCTCGGGTCAGCGGGCCGCACGACCGGCAACGGCCCCCGGGGAGCCTCTTCGTCGGGCGGCTCGAAGGCCATTACGCGTGCACCGAATGACTCGGCTGCGCGTCCTGTGCCGCGCGCTCCCGCCAGAACTGTTGGCCTGACTCGGGGAGGTCGAAGACCGGATCGTAGTACTCGTACTTCTTGTTGAGCGCCTCGGGGTCGTCCATCTCGATGCCGGTGCGGTAGTTCTTGGTCCAGTAGGAGATGCCCTTCTCGCGGTCGTCCTCCGCGACCT
>CALNBU010000481.1 GCA_937875615.1 uncultured Archangium sp. | reverse complement strand
CAGCGCGCGGCCACATCACGCTCGCGCTGCCACAGCGCCGCCAGCTCCTCGC
The DNA here is from genome assembly GCA_937875615.1 of uncultured Archangium sp. GTDB lineage: Bacteria > Myxococcota > Myxococcia > Myxococcales > Myxococcaceae > Archangium_A. The sequence continues at coordinate 13,522 of CALNBU010000481.1, read as the reverse complement.
CGAGCTTCTCCTGCACCGCCTTCTCCAGCGGGGTGCCCGCGAGCCGCCGTGGCCCCATCGCCTCCAGCGAGCGGACGCGCTCCAACACCGTCGGGCGCGCGGCGGTCATTTCGACACGTCGGTCTTCGGGCTGTAGCCGGGGACGGTCTCGCGGAGGCGCTGCAGCACGGCCCGCGCACCCTCACCGTCACCCTTCTCCTTGAGCGTCGCCGCCAGGGCGTCGATGGCCTCGGGCGAGCCGGCGGCCACCCGCCACACGTTGTCGGCCATGGGCTGACGGTTGAGCTTCACCATGGTCCACGCCATGCCGGCGCGCAGCCGCGGGTTGTCGGGCTGGAAGGGCATCACCTGCTTGTAGGCGTCGAGCGCCTCCTGGAAGCGGCCGCCCGCCAGCGACACCTCCGCGCCCTCCACCAGCTTCTTGAAGTTCTCGTCCATCTCCGGGGTGCGGGGCGCGTTCTGGAAGGCCTCCATCACCTCCTTCGTCAGCACCGGCGCCTGCCCGGGCTGCCGCGGCGCCGCGGGCGCGAGCGCCTGCACGTCCTCGCGGGAGACGCCCACCTTGAGCAGGCCACCGCTGGAGATGGCCGCCTCGGTGCGGGCCAGCAGCCGCTTCGCGTTGGCCGCCTTCGGGAAGGCCGGCGCGTCCTTCAACACCCGCGTCAGCTCCGCCTGCACCTGCTTGAGCACCTCCACGTCTTCGCCCCGCGAGTCGAGGAGCGCCGCGGCGCGGGCGTAGCGCGCGTCGTGGTTGTCATCGAAGAGCGCCAGCGCGGAGTCCCAGGTGGCCAGCGCCGACGACACGTCCTTGCCGAGGAAGTAGGCGTCGCCCAGGAGCACCTCCACCTCGCGCGCCGGCGCCAGCGCGGTCTTCAGACACGCCGCGGCCGCCGCGCCCTTCTTTTTCGCGGCGAGCGCCACCGCCGCCTCCAGCTGCAGCGCCTCGCTCGGCGCGCAGTCGGGCGCGGTCTCGTTGCCCTTCAGCTGCGCGCGCAGCGAGAGGTAGCGCTCGCGGGCCACCTTCGTCTTCTCGAGCGCCTGGCGGTAATACAGCTGCGCGCCCTGGTAGCGCCCGGCGCCGAAGTAGAGGCGCGCCAGCGAGGCGGCGATTTCGAAGGTCTTGTCGCGCTCCTTGAGCCCGGGCGTCGCGTCGAGCTTCCCCAACAGCTCGTCGGCGGAGGGCGGAGCATTGCCGGTGGGCGCCGGGTGGTTCGGCGGCAGCGGCTGAGCGGAGGTCAAGAGCAGCAGCAGGGTCAGCACGGCCCGCCATGTAGCACCACCGGGGCCCGAGACGGCGCGCTCACGCAGCTCGGGTTTTCGGTCAGGCGCCCGGCAGCTCCACCCCGAAGAAGCGCAGCGGCCAGCGCACGAAGTCGCGCTGGTGCGCGCGGGGGTGCGGCAACGTCAGCGCCGCGGAGCGCATCGTCTGCGCGCCGTGGAGGATGAGGTCGAGGTCGATGACCCGCGGCCCCCAGCGGTACGTGCGGCGGCGCCCCATCAGCGCCTCGATGCGCTGGAGCTGCCGCAGCAGCGCGAGCGGGCCCAGCCCCGTCTCCAGGCGGTCGACGGTGTTGAGGTAGTCGGGCTGCGGCGCGGTGTCGCCGGGCATCCGGAGCGCCCTGGTCTCGAACACCAACCCCTCCGTCAGCGCGCCGAGGAGGCGGAGCTGGCGACGCGCCTCCGCGAGGTTGAGCAGTCGGTCGCCGAGGTTGGTGCCCAGCGCCACGTAGGCCGCCGTCACGGCGCGCGGACGCCGTTGCGCAGCGTCCCCACCTGCTCGATGTCGACCTCCACCACGTCCCCGACCGCCAGCGGACCGACGCCAGCTGGCGTGCCGGTGCTGACGAGGTCTCCGGGGAGCAGGGTCATCACCTGCGAGATGAAGCTGACCAGCCTGGCTGGCGAGTGCACCATGTCGGAGGTGCGGCCGTCCTGCTTCACCACCCCGTTGACCCGGCACACCACCCGCAGGTCGGCCCAGGAGACGCCGGTGACCAACTCGGGGCCACAGCAGGCGAAGGTGTCGTAGCTCTTGGCGCGGGTGTGCTGCACCTCGCGCCGCTGGACATCGCGCGCGGTGACGTCGTTGAAGCAGGTCAACCCGAAGATGCCGGCCGCGGCCTCCGCTTCGTCCACGCGGGTCAAGGTCCTCCCGATGACCAGCGCCAGCTCGGCCTCGTGGTGCACCTCGCGGCTGGCCGGCGGCAGGAGAATGTCTGCGCCGTGCGCGTTGAGCGCCGTGGAGGGCTTCATGAAGAGCAGCGGCTCCACCGGCACCTGCTTGCCCATCTCCGCGGCGTGCCTGGCGTAGTTCTGCCCGATGGCCACCACCTTCGAGGCGTCGCTCACCGGCGCGTACGTCACGCCCGCCCCAGGCACGCGGCCGAGCTCACGCCCGCCAGGACTCCACGGGGCGCGGTCGAGCAGCACGTAGCCGTCGCCGTCGGCGCGCGCCCAGGTGGCGACGCCCTCCACCAGCAGCCGCGCGTACCTCACTCCGGCACCAGCACGTCGGCCATGCCGAAGAGCCCCGGCGCCCGGTCCACCACCCACTTCGCCGCCCGCAGCGCGCCGCGCCCGAACTGCTCGCGGCTGGTCGCCCGGTGCGTGAGCTCCACGCGCTCCCCGTCGCCGAAGAAGAAGACCGTGTGCTCGCCCACCACGTCGCCGCCGCGCAGCGTCTGCACGCCGATTTCGCGCCGAGGCCGCTCTCCCACCTGCCCCACCCGCGAGAGGCGCAGGTCGCCCTCGGTCCGGCCCAGCGACCTGGCCAGCTCCTCCGCCAGCCGCATGGCGGTGCCCGAGGGCGCGTCCTTCTTGAGGCGGTGGTGCGTCTCCACCACCTCCACGTCGAAGTCCTCACCGAGGCGCTTCGCCAGCTGCGCCGCCACCTCGATGACCAGGTTGACGCCCACGCTCATGTTGGGCGCCATCACCAGCGGGATGCGCTCGGCGGCCTCGGCCATCTCGCGCTTCGCCTCGGCGGAGAAGCCGGTGCTGCCCACCACCAGCGGCACCCCGGCGACCGCGCAGGCTCGCGCGTTCACCACCGAGGACTCCGGCGTGGTGAAGTCGATGACCACGTCGGCACCCTCCAGCACCCACTCCAGCGAGTCGACGCAGGGCAGCTCCAGCGGCGCCAGCTTCGCCGCCAGCCCCACGTCGAGCGAGATGGCCGCGCTGCCCGGCTTGTCGGTGCCGCCCACCAGCACGAAGTCGGGCGACTCGCGCACCAGCTTCACCAGCAGCGAGCCCATGCGGCCGGTGACGCCGGTCACCACCGCGCGCAGCGGCCGGCGCGTCACGACACCAACCCCAGGTGCCGCAGTGCCTCCTTCAACTTCGCCGCGTTGCCCTCGGTCATCTCCGTGAGCGGCGGGCGCAGCTCGGGGCCGAAGAAGCCCATGAGGTGCAGCGCGGCCTTCACCGGGATGGGGTTCGACTCGATGAACAACAGCCGGTGCAACGGCTGGAGCTTCAACTGCAACGCGCGCGCGCCCGCGACGTCGCCCGCCAGCGCCTTGCTGCACAGCTCCGCCATCAGCTTCGGCGCCACGTTCGAGGACACCGAGATGACGCCGCGCCCACCGGAGAAGATGAAGGGCGCCACCACGAAGTCGTCGCCCGAGAGCAGCGTGATGCGGTCGCCCACCTGCTCGTAGACGTCGAGGGTGCGCAGCACGTTGCCGGTGGCCTCCTTGAGCGCCACCACCTCCTTCACGTCGAGCAGCCGCTTCACCGTGTCGGGGAGCATGTCGACGCCGGTGCGGCCGGGCACGTTGTAGGCGATGACCGGGAAGCCGGGGTGCGCCTGCGAGACCAGCCGGTAGTGCTCGACCAGCCCCTGCTGCGTGGGCTTGTTGTAATAGGGCGTCACCACCAGCGCGCCGTCGGCCCCCAGCTCGCGGGCCAGCTTCACGCCCTCGATGGTCTCCGCGGTGGAGTTGCTCCCCGCGCCGGCGAAGACCTTCGCCCGGCCGCGGTTGGCGGAGAGGCACACCTCGATGACGCGGCGGCGCTCGGCGGCGCTCAGCGTCACCGCCTCGCCGGTGGTGCCGATGGGCACCAGCACCGAGGTGCCGTTGGTGACCTGGTACTCCACCAGCTTCTCGTAGGCCGCCTCGTCGAAGCGCCCGTCCTTGAAGGGGGTCGCCAGCGCCGTCATCGAGCCTGAAAGTGTCGTCATGGAGTCTCTCCCTGCCAGAGTGCTGTGAGTTCATCGCGCTTGCGCACGACGCGGAAGGTGTCACCGTCGACCAGCACCTCCGCGGGGCGCTGGCGCGAGTTGTAGGTGCTTGCCATCGTCATGCCATAGGCGCCCGCCGACCTGATGGCCAGCAGGTCACCGGCCTTCAGCGGCGCCAGCGGGCGGCCGTGGCCCAGCACGTCGGTGGACTCACACACCGGCCCCACCACGTCGACCGTCTTCTTCGGGCCGCGGCGCGGCTTCACGGCCACGATGTCGTGGTGCGCCTCGTACAGCGCGGGCCGCATGAGGTCGTTCATGCCGGCGTCGACGATGACGAAGTGCCGGGCGGGGGTCTCCTTGTTGAACAGCACCCGCGTCAGCAGCACCCCGGCGTTGGCGACCAGCACCCGGCCCGGCTCCAGCACCAGGGTGGCGCCGGTGTGCCGGGTGGCCTCGATGACGGTGCGCGCGTACACGTCGACGCTGGGCGGGTTCTCGGTGGTGTAGGTGACGCCCAGGCCGCCGCCCACGTCGAGGTGGGTCAGCTTGAAGCCCTGCGCCGTCAGCCCCGCGTAGAGCCCGGCGACGCGGCCGAGCGCCTGGCGGACCGGGCGCGTGTCGGTGAGCTGGCTGCCGATGTGACAGTCGACGCCGCGCGCCTCGACGCCCTTCATGCGTCGGCTCTTCGCGTACAGCGCCACCGCCTCCTCGAAGGGCACGCCAAACTTCGAGGTCTTGAGGCCGGTGGAGATGTAGCGGTGCGTCTTCGCGTCGACGTCGGGGTTGACGCGCAGGGCGAAGGGCGCGCGCCGGCCCAGCTTGCGGCCCACGGCGTCGAGCAGCGTCAGCTCCTCGGCGCTCTCCACGTTGAACATCAAGATGCCGGCGCGCAGGGCGGCCTCCAGCTCGTCGGCGCGCTTGCCCACGCCCGAGAACACCACCTTGTCGGCGGCGCCGCTCACGGCCTGCACCCGGCCCAGCTCACCGCCGGAGACGATGTCGAAGCCGGAGCCGGCTCGCGCGAAGAGGCGCAGCACCGCGAGGTTGCTGTTGGCCTTCACCGAGTAGCAGACCAGCGTGGGCGTCGCCGCGAAGGCCGCCTGCACCACCGACAGGTGCCGCGTCAGCGTGGCCTGCGAGTACACATAGGTGGGCGAGCCCACCTCGTCGGCGATGCGCGTGAGCGGCACCGCCTCGCACCAGAGCGCGCCGCGGCGCACGTGGAAGTGGTTCACTTCGCCTCCTGACAACAGCCCGCGTCGGGCTCCGCCACCGCCTCGGGGATGAAGGTGCGCTTCGGGGGCCGTGGCGAGCCCTTGATGCCGCAGGCGAGCAGTCCGCCGAGCAACGCGGCGACGGCGAGGAGGCGCAGCACCGCGTTCAGAACCTGATGCCGAACACCGCGCGCAGGGCCTGCGGATTGTCCAGCGTGACGCGGCTGCCGCCCAGCTGCGTGTTCTGCCCCGCCACGTAGGGGTCGGTCTTCAGCATGAAGCCCTCGAGGGGAAAGAGGATGCCGTACTGGAGCTGGCCGAAGAAGCCGTCTTCCGTCTCGTAGCGCACGCCGGCGTTGAGCTCGACGCCCAGCGACTCGTTGCTGTCGGTGTAGAGCGAGCCGGGCGCCGACTGCGGAAAGAGCACGCGCGAGTAGAGGCCGGAGGCGAAGATCTCGAGGCCCTGGGTGATGCGGTACTTGCCGCGGAGCTTGAAGTAGATGCTGTCGGTGACGCCGCCCAGAATCTCGCGGTAGAGAATCATGTCGACGCGGTAGTCGCGGTTGAAGCGGAAGTTGTTGATGTTGGGGTCGGAGCAACCCGAGGTCTCGCACTTGAACTGCGAGCCGTCGGTGTCGCCCAGCACGGTGTAGTCGCGCCCGCCGCCGTTGCGCCGCGGGTAGTTGCCCATGCCCGCCGCCTTGTCACCCGACGCGAAGCCCACCTCGCCGCCCACCTCGAGGTCGCCGTTGAGGAAGCGCCCTTCGCCCTGGAGCACCGCGCCGAACTGGTAGACCTCGAGGGTGTGGTCGACGCCGTCGCCGTTCACGTCGAACTGGCGGCCCTTGATGCTGCCCAGCACCGCGGCGAACTCGGCCTCGATGCGGAACTCCTTGCGCTCCACCCGGGCCCAGAGGTCGGGGATGAAGAGGTCGCCCTGCCGCATCACCACCGGGCTGCTGCCGGCGAGGCCCACGCCCACGCCCTCGGCGCCGTTCGCGTCCCACGGCTGCGAGAGCGTGTTGACGGAGTCGAAGCGCTGATTGCGGTAGGTGAAGTGCAGGCCGTAGTTGAAGACCGTCTGACCGGTGGCCAGCTTCTGACGGCGCTCCTGCTCGGTGTCGCGGCGCTGCGCGGCGAGGATGAAGCTGGTGACGTTGTCGGCCTGGGTGAGGTCGAAGGGCTGACCGCCCTCCTGCGTGCGCGGGGAGATGAGGCCCACCACGTCCATGTCGATCATCGGGGTGATGTAGAAGCCCGGGAGCGGCTCGACGGTGAAGCTGACGCGGTCGACGGTGTCGCCCCAGTCGTTGTCGAGCCCGTTGCCGTCGTTGTAGAGCATGCCGAGGCCCCAGTGCGTGCCCATGCGGCCGGCGCGCAGGATGCCGATGGGCGTGGCCACCTCGCCCCACACGCGCCTGACGGCGATGGAGTCCTGCACGGAGTTGATGCCCGAGCGCTGCGTGGTCTGGCTCATGGAGAAGAGCGAGAACTGATTGCGGTCGTACCAGTAGCCGTTGGCCGCGTTGCGCGAGTAGGCGTAGTCGGGCGTGCTGCCCCAGATGAGGTTGTCGAGGGCGTCGACCTGCGCGCGGATGCGCACCTCTTCGGAGACGTTGATGGTGGGCTCGAAGCGGAAGCGCATGTTGACGCCGACGTTGGTGCGGTCGGCGTTGCTGGAGGCGGAGCGCGGGAAGAGCGAGTAGCCCGAGGGGTCGACGCCGCGACCCATGTCGAACTTGTTGAAGAGGTCGGGGCGCACGCGGAAGTAGCCGTCGATCTCGACCAGCTCCAGCTTGCGCTTCTCGTCGACCCAGTCCTCCTGCCAGCCCTCGGCGACGGAGGCGGTGGCCAGCTTGGCGCGCATCTCTTCGCGCAGCTCCTTCACCTCGCGGCGGGCGGCCTCCAGGCGGGCCTCGAAGTCGCGCTTGAGCGCCTCGGTGTCGGAGACCGACGTGTTCGCCGGCGCCTCATCGGCGGGAGGCGCCTGCACGCCGGCGTCGGCCTGCGCAAGAGCAAGAGTGGAAGCCAGCACCAGGGCCGGCGGCAGCACGCGTCGCATCACGTTCTCCAGAAGCGGAAACAAACGCGCGGGGTGTAGCCGATGTGCCGCGCGATTGTTGCGCTTTCTTCGCCTCGCGCCGAGCGAACCGCCTGCCTCACGCCGGCTTCTTTGGACCTTCCCGCAGCTCCGTCAGCACCCCGTGCGCGCCCCGGGGGTGAATGAAGGCCACGCGCGCCCCGCCCGCCCCCACCTTCGGCGTCTGGTCGATGAGCTGCGCGCCCTTGGCCTTCAGCTCGGCCAGCGCCCGCTCGATGTCCTCCACCTCCACGCAGAGGTGGTGCAGGCCCTCGCCGCGCTTCTCGAGGAACTTCGCCACGCCCGAGTCGGGGCTGGTGGGGCAAATGAGCTCGATGCGCCCCATCCCGTGCCCGAAGATGGCGGTGCGCACCTGCTGCTCTTGCACCTCCTCCAGCTCCGGCGGGGCGAAGCCCAGCGTCTCCACGTAGAACTTCACCGACGCCTCCAGGTCTTTGACTGCGATGGCGACGTGCTCCAGGCCCTTGGCGCTCATGGACTTCCTCGTGCTGGTTGGCACCCGGGGCAGAAGTGCGTGGTGCGGCCGCCCTGGGTGAAGGACCGCACCTTCGTCTTGCAGCGGCGGCACGGGAGCTCCGCGCGGCCGTAGACGAGGAACGGGTTCTCTGCTCCCGGCTCCTCGACGTACTCAATCTCGTCATCGTCGCCCACCGCCTCCAGGGCGAAGTCGATGGAGTCGCGGACCCCCTTCGCCAACCCACTCCACTCACCGGACGTCAGCGTGTCGGCGGTGCGCGCCGGGTGCAGCCGGGCGCGGAAGAGCGCCTCGGCGGCGTGGATGTTGCCCAGCCCCGCCAGCCGCGACTGGTCCATCAACGCCACCTTGAGCGGCTGCTTCGAGCGCCCCAGCGCCGCCTTCAGCTGCGTCACCGTCAGCCCATCGAGGAGCGGGTCGAGCCCCAGCTTCGCGACCGCCGGGCGCTTTCGCAGCTCCGTGGCCGGCACGGCGTCGAGGCGCCCGAACATCCGCGGGTCCTGGAAATGGATGACGTCGCCGGAGTCGAGGATGAAGCGCGCGCGGCTCCACTTCACCTCGTCACCGGGCGCGCGCCGGAGGAACTTCCCCGTCATGCCCAGGTGCGCCACCAGCCCCAACCCCGACGAGAAGCCCAGCAGCAGGTACTTGCCCCGGCGCTCCGCCGCGGCCAGCGGGCCCGACAGCGCCGCGAAGAGCGCCTCGTCGCTGTCCCGGAAGGTCCGCACGCCAGGCTGCGCCTCGGTGCGCACCAACGCGCGCCCCCCGAACCAGCGCACCAGCTGACGGCGGGCGAACTCGACCTCGGGCAACTCCGGCATGCCGCGCATCTAGCGCGCGCGGCGCGTGGCGTCACCCGACAGGGAGAGAGAGGTGCCCGGCGCGCACAGGTGTGTCACGGTGCGGCCCGCAGAAGCTCCCCTTCACCCCGCTCCAAGGAGGCCTCCATGTCGTCACAGGCGTCGAAGTGCCCGTTCAACCACGCCACGCTCGGAGGCGGCGCCACCAACCAGCACTGGTGGCCGAAGCAGCTCAACCTGCGGCTGCTGCGCGCCCACTCCGAGCGCTCGAACCCGCTGGGCGCGGCCTTCGACTACGCGAAGGCCTTCCAGCGCCTCGACCTCAAGGCCGTGAAGCGCGACCTGCGCAAGGTGATGACCGACTCCAAGGACTGGTGGCCGGCGGACTTCGGCCACTACGGCCCGCTCTTCGTGCGCATGGCCTGGCACAGCGCCGGCACCTACCGGGTGACCGACGGCCGCGGCGGCGCGCGGCGCGGCCAGCAGCGCTTCTCTCCGCTCAACAGCTGGCCCGACAACGTCAGCCTCGACAAGGCGCGGCGGCTGCTGTGGCCGGTGAAGCAGAAGTACGGCCAGGCGCTCTCCTGGGCCGACCTGCTCATCCTCACCGGCAACGTGGCGCTGGAGTCCATGGGCTTCAAGACCTTCGGCTTCGCCGGCGGCCGCGTGGACACCTGGGAGCCCGACGAGGACGTGTACTGGGGCCCCGAGAAGAAGTGGCTGGGAGACGAGCGCTACACCGGCGACCGCCAGCTGGAGAACCCGCTGGGCGCGGTGCAGATGGGCCTCATCTACGTCAACCCCGAGGGCCCCAACGGCGAGCCCGACCCGGTGAAGGCCGCCCGCGACATCCGCGAGACCTTCGCCCGCATGGCCATGGACGACGAGGAGACGGTGGCCCTCATCGCCGGCGGCCACACCTTCGGCAAGACGCACGGCGCCGGCGACGCCGCCCTGGTGGGGCCCGACGTGGAGGCCGCGCCGCTCGAGGCGCAGGGCCTCGGCTGGAAGAGCAGTCACGGCACCGGCCGGGGCCGCGACGCCATCACCTCCGGCCTGGAGGTGACCTGGACGCAGGCGCCCACCCGCTGGACCCACCTCTTCTTCGAGAACCTCTTCCAGTACGAGTGGGAGCTGACCAAGAGCCCCGCGGGCGCGCACCAGTGGGTGGCCCGCGGCGCGAAGGCCACCGTCCCCGACGCCTTCGGTGGTCGGCCGCGCCGGCCCACCATGCTCACCACCGACCTCTCGCTGCGCTTCGACCCCGCGTACGAAAAAATCTCCCGGCACTTCCTCGCGCACCCCGAGGCCTTCGCCGACGCCTTCGCCCGGGCGTGGTTCAAGCTGACCCACCGCGACCTCGGTCCGAGCTCCCGCTACCTCGGCCCCGAGGTGCCGAAGGAGGCGTTGCTGTGGCAGGACCCGCTCCCCAGGGAGAAGGGGCCGCGCGTCGGCGCCGCCGAGGTGGCGACGCTCAAGCGGGCGCTGCTCGCCTCGAAGTTGACGCCGGGTGAGCTGGTGTCCACCGCGTGGGCCGCGGCCTCCACCTTCCGCGGCGCGGACCTGCGCGGCGGCGCCAACGGCGCGCGCCTGGCGCTCTCGCCGCAGCTCGACTGGGAAGCCAACCACCCCGAGCAGCTCCACCGCGTGCTCTCGGTGCTGGAGCGCATCACCCTGCGCTTCAACGCGGGCAAGGGCCGCCGCAAGGTCTCGCTGGCTGACGTCATCGTGCTGGGCGGCTCGGTGGGCATCGAGCAGGCGGCGAAGGCGGCCGGCGTGAAGGTGACGGTGCCCTTCACCCCGGGCCGCGTCGACGCCACCCAGGCCCAGACCGACTCCGCGTCGTTCGCGGTGCTCGAGCCCGTGGCCGACGGCTTCCGCAACTACCTGAAGGCGGGCCTCCCCGGCGACGCGGAGGCCTGGCTGGTCGACCGCGCGCAGCAGCTGACGCTGAGCGCCCCGGAGCTGACGGTGCTGGTGGGCGGCCTGCGCGTGCTGGGCGCCAACACCGGCGGCAGCCGCCACGGCGTCTTCACCAAACGCGTCGGCACCCTGAGCCAGGACTTCTTCATCAACCTGCTCGACATGGCCACCGAGTGGAGCCCCGTCGGCGACGGCCTCTACGAGGGGCGCAACCGCAAGACCGGCGCCCTGCGGTGGACCGCCACCCGGGTCGACCTCGTCTTCGGCGCCAACGCAGAGCTGCGCGCGCTGGCCGAGGTGTACGCGAGCGCCGACGCGAAGCAGCGCTTCGTCACCGACTTCGTCGCCGCCTGGACCCGGGTGATGAACCTGGACCGCTTCGACCTCGCCTGACGGCAGCCCCTGTCACGAAGCCCTCCGGTTGCGTTAGATACGCGACCATGCGCTTCGTGCTCTGGGCGGGGGTGGTGCTGGCGGTCTCGTGTGTCAAACAGCCGGGGGAGTGCGCCGGGCAGACCTGCACGGCGCAACAATTCTGCAACCCCGAGACACTGCACTGTGAAGAAGACCGGCCTCCGCGGGTGGACTTCACGGTGCCCACGGACTTCGTCACCTCGCGGTCCATCGCCGTGCGGGGCACCGCGAAGGACGACCTCCGCGTCGAGAGGCTGGAGTGGCGCCTCGACGACGGTCCCTGGACCCACGCCACGCACACCGAAGGCACCTTCTCCTTCGAGGTCGCCCTCCCTGCGCTCGACCAGCAGTCGGTGAGCATCGCGGTGCGGGCCTTCGATGCGCTCACCCACACCGAGCGCGTCAAGACGATGCCGGTCGACAACCTCGTCGACCTCGAGGTGCTGACGCCCGTGCACGGGAGCCACCACAACCGCCCCATCGAGCTGCGCGTCCGCGTCCCCCTGGACATCGTCACCCTCTCGGCGCAGGTGCTGGGCGACGCTCTCGTGACCGTTCCGCTGGGAGGGCCCGAGGCGCAGGTGCTGGTGCCCATCCCGTCGGGCGACTTCACCGCGCAGTCCCTGGTGGTGACGGGCGTCGATTCCCGGGGCAATGAGCGCGCAGAGACGGTGCAGCTCTTCACCGACACCGTGGCGCCGAGGGCGTCGCTGCAGGCGCCCGCCCTCGACGCCCGCTTCAACGCCGCGGACCTCGCGCAGAACGACGCGGTGCAGCTCACGTGGATAGCCGTCGACCAGGACCCCCGGCTCACCATGCGCGTGGGGAGCGTCGACACCGGCGGCCTGGCGACCACCTTCGTCCCCACCCGGGAGGACGACGACGGCGTGGAGTACCACCGGACCATCGAGGTCAGCGACCGGGCAGGCAACGGCACCACGCTGACGGCGCGCTTCTCGGTCGACCGGGTGGCGCCCCGGGTGAGCACCTGGCTCCCCGCCCACGACGCCCGCAACGTGGAGGACACGGCCACCGTCCTCACCTTCTCCGAGCCGGTCTTCGCCTCCGACGCCGGCGTGCCCGCCTTCACCTTCTTGAACGGCACGATGCCGCCGTCCGCCACCTGGAATTCAAGCCGCACCACCTTCACCGCGCCCATCGACGCCGACTACGAGGTGGTGCACCTCACCACCTCGCAGCTGGCCGACGCCTTCGGCAACCCGCTGACCACCACGGTCCGCCGGTTCCACACCGCGATGCACCCCCTGGCGCCCGGCGTGCACGTCCTCGTCTCCTCCAACGTGGCCAACTTCGCGAACAGCTCCGACGGCGATGGCGTGCTGAGCCTCCTCTGGCGCCACAACACCAGCAACCAGGCCACGCTGCTGTACGTGGGCGGCCCGCCGGATGCGGGCTCCAGATCGGAAGAGCACATGATGTTCACGAGCTGGCACGAGGTCGACGACTCGACGCTGCGCGCCACGCCCACCTTCGGCGCAGGCCTGAGCCAGACCTCCGGCTTCCTCCGCGCGTGGCCCTCGGGGTCGGACACCGTCAACATCGCCCCCGCCGTCGTCATCAGCGCGCCACCGCTCGCGGGTGAGGTCGGCGCCTCCGGCGTGGGGCTGGTGCGCGCCACCGAATACGTGCGAGGCGCCTTCTCCATTTCCGTGTCGCTCAACCCCGACTCGCCGCGGGCCATTACCCAGTCCTCGACCGCGTGGTCGCTGTACCGCGGCAACAAGCAATCTCGCTACAGCTGCGTCACGCCCGCAGTCGGCGCGCCACACTGCGATGTCCATCAGCACGCGCTGCCGGTCACGCTGTCCGACCAGACGGTGCGCGCCACCTCGACCTGGTCGGGCGACTGCGAGCTGCTCAGCCACGACGGCAACGGCGGCCAGCTCATCTTCGCGCCGCGCCCAGCGTGTGAGACGACCGCCGCGGGGTGCCCCACCTACGACGGCGGCGCCGTCGACGCGGGCGTGCACGCCGGCCGCTTCGGCGTGGGCCGCTACCGCTGGAACGGCGAAGATGCGCTGCTGTACACGGTCATCACCCAGACCGGCGAAGACTTCACCGTGCGCACCTTCAAGACCAGCACCTGCTCCATGACCGGCGCGGTGGAGCTGCCCGACGTCACCTTCGAGAGCATCAACAACGACCCGGGCGTGGTGGTGCCCGTCCAGCTGGGAGGCAAGGTGGCGCTCCTGCAGCTCTACTTCAACACCCTCCAGCTGCGGACCTTCTGACCGCCGCCGACGCGGCGCACCGCAGAGTCAGGCCAACACCAACAGCGCGCCCTCGACGTGGCGAGCACCTCCTTGAAGGCGCCCAGCCCCATGGAAGCGACCTCAGATGGGCTCGAACACCTTGAAGCCGGTGCGGCCGCTGTTGGTGGTCCAG
>CALNBU010000480.1 GCA_937875615.1 uncultured Archangium sp. | reverse complement strand
CGGGCGCGCGCCAGCGGCACGTCGCCCGCGCCGATGAAGGGCATCAGCCGGCGCAGCAGCGCGTCGTCAGGCAGCGGGGTGTCGGCGTCGAGGCCCTTGAAGCGCGCGAGGTGTCGCTTGAACTTCCAGCGCGCCAGCAGCCCGTCGGGGGGGAGCTCTGGCTTCGAGGCGAAGAAGGCGTCGCTGGCGTCGGCGGCGGCCTGCGCGCGTCGCGTCAGCTCGTCGAAGGCCTCGGCCTCGTCGCCCAGGGCGCGGGCCAGCTCGGGGCCCCGTCGCTTCTCGTCGTGCGACAGCTCGAACCAGCGGGACTGCTCCAGCAGCTGCAGCGGCGCGGGCTGGAGCTGGCGGCCGATGGTGGCCGAGAGGCCGAGCTCGCTCAGCACCACGTCGAGCGTGGGCATCGCCTTGAGCGGCGGCAACAACAGCGGCGCGTGTGGGAGCCGCGCGTCGCCGTGCTGGTAGGGCTCACCGAGGCCGTCGTGCGGCACATGCAGCACCTGCAGGCCGCGCCTGGCCAGCAGGGCGGTGGAGAGCGCGCCGGAGAGCTGCCCGCCGATGACGATGACGTCGTACACGTGGCGGCCGGGCGCGGCGCTGCGACGGGGAGGCGCTGCCATGTCAGATCCACTCCTTCAGCGTCACGCGGCGTCCATGCAGTTGCACCGAGCCGCGGGCGATGGCGTCGACCACGCGTGGGTAGAGCAGGTGCTCCTGCGCATGCACCCGCGCGCCGAGGCTGGCTTCGTCGTCGTCGGGCAGCACCGGCACCGCAGCCTGCGCGATGACCGGGCCGGTGTCAGTGCCTTCGTCCACGAAGTGCACGGTGACGCCGGTGATGCGCACGCCGGCGTCGAGCGCCTGACGGACGGCGTGCAGGCCGGGAAACGACGGCAGCAGGGCCGGGTGCAGGTTGATGACGCGCCCGGGGAAGGCGCGGAGAAACGCCGGGGTGACGAGGCGCAGGTAGCCCGCCAGGCACACCAGATCGGCGCCGGTCTGGCGCACCACTTCCGCGACGCGCGCGTCGAAGGCCTCCCGCGAGGAGAAGCTCCGATGGTCGACCACCGTGGCGGGCACGCCGGCGGCGGCCGCGCGCTCCAGCACCTTCGCGCCGGGCACGTTGCAGACGAGGTGGACGAGCTGCGCCGCGCTGCCGGGTTGCTGGAGCGCGCTCGCCAGCGCCCCGAAGTTGGAGCCCGAGCCAGAGGCCAGCACCGCGACGCGCATCATGGCTCGACGAACGCCTCGGCCTCGGCGTGGGGCGCGCCCGCCTCGAGCTCACCCACCGCCCAGGCGTCGAGGCCCCGCGCGCGCAACAGCGAGAGCGCCGCGTCGACCTCGGAGGGCGCCAGCACCACCGTCATCCCCAGGCCCATGTTGAAGGTGTTGAACATCTCGCCGCGCTCGATCTCGCCCAGCCGGGCCAGCACGTCGAAGATGGGCGCGCGGGCCCACGTCGACTCGCGCAGCCGGGCGCGGAGGCCAGCGGGCAGGCAGCGCGGCACGTTGCCCGGGAGCCCGCTGCCGGTGATGTGCGCCATGCCCTTGATGGTTACGGTCTGGCGCAGCGCGAGGATGTCCTTGACGTAGATGCGCGTGGGCGCCAGCAGCGCGTCGCCCAGGTGCACGCCGTCGACGGTGTCGTTGAGGCCGAGCTTGTTGTCCTCCAGCACCCGGCGCGCGAGCGAGTAGCCGTTGCTGTGCAGCCCCGAGGAGCCGATGCCGATCAGCACGTCGCCGGGGGCGATGGTGGCGCCGGTGATCAACTCGGAGCGCTCGACGATGCCCACCGCGAACCCGGCCAGCTCGTACTCTCCGGCGGTGTAGAAGCCCGGCAGCTCCGCGGTCTCGCCACCGAGCAGGGTGCAGCCGGCCAGCTCGCAGCCCCTGGCCACGCCGGCGATGACCTTCTCCGCCCGCTCCACGTCGAGGCGCGCGGTGGCGAAGTAGTCGAGGAAGAAGAGCGGCTCGGCCCCGGAGGTGAGCACGTCGTTGACGCTCATGGCCACCAGGTCGATGCCCACGGTCTCGTGGCGGTCGAGGGAGAAGGCCAGCTTGAGCTTGGTCCCCACGCCGTCGGTGCCCGACACCAACACCGGCTCCCGGTACTTCCCGGGTGGAATGGCGAAGAGCCCGCCGAAGCCGCCCACGCCGCTGACGACCTCCGGCCGTCTGGTCTTCGCCGCGTGCGGCTTGATGCGTTCCACGAGCGCGTCGCCCGCCTCGATGTCGACTCCGGCCTGCTTGTAGGTGGTTGCCACGGCGCTCAGGGCTCTTACCCGGTCGAGCCCGCCTTCACCACGGTTGCGTCGCCGCCCGGAGCCGGCGGTGAAAAGGAGTGTGGCCCTGGATGATGGCCGCGTAGGCTCCGGCGTCGCACGCATGAGGGCGCTCCTTTCGCGACGTCGGTATGAAGCGCTGGCGCTGGTGTCCTTCGCGTGTTTCGGCCTGCTGCACCTGCGCACCGCCACGCCGCTCTTCGCCCACGACGAGCGCGGGGGCGCGGTGCATCGGTTGGTGCAGGCGCTCGAGGGCCGCGTCTCCACGGCCTTCTTTCAGCTCCGCGGCGAGCGGCCCGCGCACCCGGACGTGGTGGTGCTGGAGCTCGACGAGCGCGGCGCGCAGCGCTTCGGCCTCTGGCCCTGGCCGCGCACGGTGTTGGCCCGGGCGCTCTCCAATCTGCTCGACGCCGAGGTGAAGGTCATCGGCCTCGACCTCGCCTTCCTCGACGCCACCGACGACGAGGCGCAGGCGCGCGGGTGGCTGGCGACGTTGGAGGCGGAGCCGGCGCTCCCTGCGGCGCTGGAGACGGTGAAGGCCGAGCTGGCCGCGCGGGTGCGGGCCGCGCCCGACGCCGCGCTGGAGGCGGTGCTGCGTGACGGCGGGCCGCGCATCGTCCAGGGCGTCATCCCCTACGCGCGCAGCGAAGAGGCCAGCCTCGACGTCGCCGAGCGCGACCGCTCCGCGCAGGCCGCCTCGGGCACGGTGTTGAGCCAGGTCCCCGGCGCGGTGAAGGGCTCGGTGCTGGAGCTGACGGACACCGAGGCCTACGCCTTCGTCGGCGTCCAGATGCCGCTGGCCCGCTTCGCCGCGTCGGGCACGGACTTCGGGCACTTCGCCACCGTGCCGGATCTCGACAGCACCATCCGTCGGTACCCGGCGTTGGTGCACCTCGAGCGGCCGCGCGGGCTGTACCCGTCGCTGGGGCTGCAGGTGGCGGCGCGCCAGCTCGACGCGCAGGTGCTGCCGGTGCAGTGGAACGGCGGGCTCTTCGCCGTCGAGCTGCGCGG
>CALNBU010000479.1 GCA_937875615.1 uncultured Archangium sp. | reverse complement strand
GTCGATGAGGAGGGTCTCGCCCTCCTGCCTGACGCCGGTGACGCCCGGGAGCGACGGTGGCTTTACGGTCCGCTTCGCGCCCAACCCCGGCGACAACGCGTTCGAGCTCATCGCCAGCGATGGAACCAACGCCGCCTCCCTCCACGGCTCCATCTTCTACGGCCGGCGCATCGCCGCCGGCGCGGCGCACTCGCTCTACGCAGTCGATGGTGGACTGGTGGTGTGGGGCCGCAACAACAACGGCGCGCTGGGTGACGCGCTGCACGCCAACTACGACGGAGGCCACCGGGTCTCCGGCCTCTACCTCCCCAACATGCACGACATCACCTGGGTCTCCTGCGGCAACAACACCAGCGTGGCGTTGCGGAGCGACGGCACGGTGCTGGCGTGGGGCGCGAACGGCGACGGTCAGCTCGGGCTCGGCCTGCTGGAGGAGGACGGCGGCTTCGACACCACCCACCGCAACACGCCGCACGTCGTCCCGGGGTTGAGCAACATCGTCTCCATCGCCGCTGGCTATGGCCACGTGCTGGCGCTGCGCTCCGACGGACACGTGCTGGCCGTCGGCGACAACACGCTGGGCCAGCTCGGTCAGGCCACCGGCAACCTGAACAGCATCCCCGCGGTGGTGGCGGGCATCGATGACGTGGTGCAGATCATCGGCGGCAGCCAGCACTCCGCGGCGCTGCGCCGCGACGGCACCGTCTGGGTGTGGGGCCGCAACCAGTACGGCAACCTGGGCCAGGGCACCTTCGACAGCACGCCCTACCCGAAGAACCCCACCCCGCTGCAGGTGCCGGGCCTGAGCAACATCGTGATGATCGCGTCCGGACGAGATCACATCACCGCGCTGCGCGACGACGGCACCGTCTGGGCCTGGGGCCTCGGGAGCTCCGCGCAGCTGGGTCAGGGCGCGGCGACGCCCGCCAACAGCGCCAGCCCGCTGCAGGTGTTGCCGCTCATCGACGTGGTGGAGGTCGCCGCCAACGGCAACCTCAACTTCGTGCGGCGCCCAGATGGCACGGTGTGGGCGTGGGGCCAGGGTGCGCAAGAGGCGCTGGGCGTGGGCGAAGACGACACGACCAACAGGACGGTGCCCACCCAGGTGCTGCTGGTCAACGGCGTCACCGACCTCGCCGCCGGCGCGCTGCACGGCTTCGCGGTGCAGGCCAACGGTCAGGTCTGGGGCTGGGGCTGGAACTCCTCCGGGACGCTCGGTGGTGGCCCCTCGCTCCAGAACAACTGGGCGTATGGCGAAGCGATTCTCGTCGACCTTCCGTGACGTCCCGGCTGGCCCTCGCGTTGTTGGTGTGCGCCTGCGGGGCGCCGACGCTCCAGCATGAGCTGCGTCCGGTGCACAGGGCCGACGGAGGTGCGCCGTCGCACCAGGACGCCGGCGCCAGCGATGGCGGCGCTGATGCCGGGACGACGACGCCCGACGCAGGCCCCCACCAGGAGCCTGATGCCGGCCAGGAGGACGCCGGCAGCCCCGACGCCGGGCGCGTGCTCGTGGACTTCGAGCCCGGCGAGGCGTCTCCCGCGGGGACCGCGACCATCCCCACCCGCAGCGTCGCGGCGCTCAAGCAATCGGTGTTCACCACCTCCACGGTCTGGCGGAGCCGCTTCACGCTGGGCCGCGCGCTCTTCGAGGTGCCCTGGCAGATCGCCCCGGGCGCCCAGCCGGAGCGCGACGGCCTCGGCCCGCTGTTCCACGCCGATGCCTGCCTGAGCTGTCACCCGGGAAACGGCCGCGGCGCGGTGGAGGCCGGCACCATCGCCCCGGCCCCGGTGCTGCTCCGGATCAGCCTGCACGACGAGCCGATCCCGGGCCTCGGCGCCCAGCTCCAGCCGCGCGCCATCCCCGGCGTGGCGGCCGAGGGGACCGTCTCCGTCACCTCGGTGAGCGAGGAGGTCGACGACGCCTGGCTGACCCGCGCCGTGGTGACGGTGAGCCCTGCCCTGCCGGAAGGCGCCCAGCTCTCGCTGCGCATCTCGCCCGGCCTCTCCGGGCTGGGCCTGTTGGAGGCGGTGACCGACGACGAGCTGGCGCTGTGGGCCGATGAGACCGACGCCGACCAGGATGGCATCAGCGGGCGGCTGGCGGTGCTGCCCGACGGGCGCGTCGGCCGCTTCGGCTGGAAGGCGCTGCACCCCACCATCGTCAGCCAGACCGCGGGGGCGCTGCTGGAGGACATGGGCCTGACCAACCCGGTGTTCGACGAGGGCCCCTGCGTGAGCGGCCAGACGGCCTGTCTCGCGGCGCCGCACGGAGGCGCGCCGGAGGTTCCGCAGGCGGCCTTCGAAGATCTCGCCTTCTACACCCGGCTGCTCGGCATCCCCGCCCGCGTCGACGCCGACTCCGCCGACACCCTCGCCGGGAAGCAGCTCTTCCACGACGTCGGCTGTCACCGCTGTCACCGGCCCTCGCTCCGCACCGCCGCCACCGCACAGCCGGTGGAGCTCGCCAACCAGACGGTGTGGCCCTACAGCGACCTGCTCCTGCACGACCTCGGCGAGGGCCTCGCCGACGGCCGAAGCGAAGGCGCCGCGAACGGCCGGGAGTGGCGCACGCCGCCGCTGTGGGCGCTCTCTCTCTCCACCCAGACCGTCACCGGGCGCGTGGGCTACCTGCACGACGGCCGGGCGAGGACGCTGGACGAAGCCGTGCGGTGGCACGGCGGCGAGGCCACCGACGTGGTGCGCGCCTACCGGGCGCTCAGCCCCGAAGAGCGCGCGACGCTGCTGCGCTTCGTCGAGTCTCTCTGAGCCTCACTCCGGCAGCGGCCAGCGCGCGAAGCCGTTCTCGCGCTCCCAGTCGCTCGCGAGCAGCGGGGCCGCCAGCGACGCCAGGAATCGCTTCCGCGCGGAGTCGACGGCGGCCGCCTTCGCCCGCGCCTCCCACCCGGAGAAGAGCTGAAACAGCGCGGTGCCAGGCGTCACGCGACGGCGCAGCTCTCTGGGCAACCAGTCGCGGAACAGCCAGGGCGAGAAGCCGCGGGTGAAGTCGGTGTGGAACAGCAGCGCCCGCCGCCCGGCCCGCCGCAGGTGAGCGACCAGCACGTGGCCTTCGGTGTCGCTGCTCCCCTCGACCAGCAGACCATCGGGCACCAACCCCTGCGCCAGGAGCGCCCGCGCCGGCTCCACCTCTTCTTCGCGGTAGCCGCGCAGCACGTTCATCGCGCGGACCACGGCGACGGGCGCGAGCGCCGCGACGGTCTCGAAGCCGCCGACCATGAGCTCCACCGCTCCCGAGCTGGCCGCGTGGCGCTCCACGCCCACCACCCGCACGCCGGGCAGCGCCCGCGCCAGCTCCTCCGTCGTCACCGGCGTCAGCCCGAAGCCGACGTCGACGACGCACCCGCGGCCGTCGAGCAGCTCCGGCACCTCGTGCACCAGCCACGCGTCGAGGGCCGCCAGGCGCCCCGCCCGGGTGCGCGGCCGCACCGCTCTCGAGAGCGGCGTCACACCGGCCCGGTGGGAAAAGAGGGCGCGAGGCCCGCACCGCGAAGGTCTCCCGGCCTCGGCGGAGGGAGCTGCTCCCCCAGCGCCGCCGCCCGCACGATGCGCGCCAGCTGCGCGGCGCCGTCGGTGAACAGCGCCGGTCCCGGCTGGAGCACGAAGGCGCTCTTCACCTCGTAGAGCTGGTCCGCCTTCACCGCCGCCACCTCGCCCCAGCCGGGGCGGGCGAGCAGCTTCTCCTTCTTCGCGTGGCGGCCGCACCAACTGGCGATGACCAGCTCCGGGTCTCTCCGGGCGACCTCCTCCGGCGTGAAGATGCGCCCCTTCGCGCCCTGCTGCGCCCTCGTCTCCACGCACACGTCGTCGGCGCCGAGCACCTCGAGGAGCTCGCTCACCCAGCGGATGCCGGAGATGAGCGGCTCGTGCCACTCCTCGAAGAACACGCGCGGGCGGCGGGGCAGCGTGGCGTTCTCGGCGGCGAGGCGCTCGACGTTGGCCTCCAGCGCGTCAGCCAGCTGCTCGGCGGGCCCCGAAGCGCCCACCAGGCTCCCGATGACGCGCACCGCCTGGAGGATCTCCGAGAGCGAGCGCTGGTTGAAGAGGTACACCGGCACCCCGCGGCGCGCGAGCTCGGCGCCCAGCTCCGCCTGCAGGTCCGAGAACCCCAGCACCAGGTCCGGCTCCAGCGCGAGGATCTTCCCGAAGTCGGCGTCGAGGAAGCTGGAGACCCGCGGCTTCTTCCGCGCCTCCGGCGGGCGCACCGTGTAGCCGCTCACGCCGACCACGCGCTCGCCCAGCCCGAGGCGGTAGAGCGTCTCGGTGGTCTCCTCGGTGAGGCAGACGATGCGGCGCGGGTAGCGTGACGCCAGCCGGAGCACCACTCACCTCCAGGTCAACGTGAGCTCGACCCGCTCCGCCGCGGTCTTCTCCCACTTCGCGCTCAGCGCCCGGCCGAAGAAGCCCTCGAAGAGGCCGCGGAGCAGCCCCACGTAGACCTGCAACGGCAGCACCTCTTCCTTGAAGACCAGCTTCGCGATGCGCGCGCCGGACTCGCTCACCAGCCGGGAGCCCGGGGAGATCATCGGGTTCAAGATGGCCAACAGCGGCTTGAAGAGGTTCTGCGGCACGTTCGACTTGAGCGCCTCCAGCGACTTGCCGAAGGGCGAGTTGAGCAGCGCGTCCATGGTGTACAGGCCGAGCTGCTCGAAGGCGTCGTCGACGCTCTGGAGCTTCGGCGCGAGCAACTCCACCGCCTTCCACAACATGCGAAGGAACTCCGCGGTGGGGTAGGTCAGGGAGTCCACGTAGGCCCGCGGCTGCTTCGCCGCCTTGCGCACCTGCGGCTCGCCCCTGGGGCCCACCGAGCGCAGCACCGCCGCCACCAGCGCGTTGAAGAACATGCCGCGCATGTGGTCATCCGGCGTGGTGGAGGCGATGCGGCTCTCCAGCTCCTTCACGTCGAGCACCCGGTGCAGGTTGGCGCGCACCTTCTCTGCGCCCTTCTCCTGGGGGGCCAGCGCCTCCGACTGGTCGGTCGACACCGTGGGGTCCGTCTCGGGCAAGGGCCGCGCGTCGACGTCGTCGGGGAAGAGCTGGCGCATGAAGGCCGCCAGGTGCGCGTTGGTCGCGGTCAGCCGCTGCTTCACCAGCCACGCGTCGATGGCCTTCTGGAAGGCCGCGGCCGACGGGTAGCGGTCCGGGAGCTCCCGCTCCAGGGCCTTCAACACCACCGCGTCGAGCGACCTGGGCACCGCGCGATCGAGCATCGACGGCGGCTTGATGTCGGCGCCCACCACCGCCTGCAGCGTCTCGGTCTCGTTGTCGCGTTTGAAGAGGCGCTCGGTGCAGAGGATTTCCCAGAACACCGTGCCCAGGCCGAAGACGTCGCTGCGTCCATCCAGCGGCTTCCCGTAGGCCTGCTCCGGCGACATGTACGCGTACTTGCCCTTGATGATGCCGGTGGCGGTGCGCACCAGCTTGTTGGCGGCCTTGGCCACCCCGAAGTCGATGAGCTTCACCGCCCCGTTGAACCCGATGAGGATGTTCTGCGGGCTGACGTCGCGGTGGATGAGGTCCAGCGGCTGCCCCGAGGGCGTCTTCGCCTGGTGCGCGAAGTCGAGCGCCGCGGCCGCGTCGGCGATGACCCGGCATTTGAGCGCCAGCGGCAGACCGCTGCCGTGCTCGATGGCGTGCACCACCACGTCGCGCAGCGACAGCCCGTGCACGTACTCCATGGCGATGAAGTACTCGCCGTTGTCTTCGCCGAGGTCGTAGATCTGCGCGATGTTGGGGTGGTTGAGGACCGCGGCGATGCGCGCCTCATCGAAGAACATGTTGACGAACTCCTGGTCCTCCTTGAGGTGCTTGAGCAGCGTCTTCACCACCACCAGCTTCTCGAAGCCCACGGGCCCCTTCTGGCGTGCCAGCCACACCTCGCCCATGCCGCCGACCGCCAGCTGCTTCACCAGTTGGTACTTGCCCAGCGTTTGCACCGCCGCGGGAGATAGCACGCGCCCGCGAGCGACGCGCGCCCACGAACGGCGCGCGCCACCCCGGGCCCTGAATTCCGGGCGCCGCCGACGCCGGTGCGCGAGAGTGACGCGGCCATGACGGAGTTCGACCTCATCGCCCGCTTCACCGCGCAGTTCGATGTCCCCGCCGCCCCCGCCGGCCCCGGCGACGACTGCGCGGTGCTGGCCGCCTCCGGCCAGAGCGTGGTCACCACCGACGCGGTGGTCGAGAACGTGCACTTCACCTTCCCCGCCTTCTCCTTCGAAGACGTGGGGCACAAGGCGCTGGCCGTCAACCTGAGCGACGTGGCCGCCATGGGCGCGCGCCCCACCTGGTTCACCGTG
>CALNBU010000478.1 GCA_937875615.1 uncultured Archangium sp. | reverse complement strand
AGGTCTTCCTGAGCGGTGAGGAGTGCTGCCTTGTCCTCCTCGACGCGCGCCTGCCCGACGCCATCTCGAAGGAGGCGCTGGTGGAGCGCGCGCTGGTCTGCGTGGCGAAGGGCCTCGCGCCCTGAAGCGTGACGGCCCGCGGGTGAGGCCGTAGGCTGCGCGCCGCATGAGAGTCGTCACCACGCTGACCCTGTCGCTGTGTCTGGTGCTGTCGGGCTGCCGGAAGAAGTCAGCGCCGGAGTTCTACCTCCTCGAGGCGGAGTACGCGTCGCTCACCACCAACGAGGGAGACGCCGCCTGGAGCTCAGCGGAGATGGCCTCCATCGTCGCGCGGCTCAACGCCATCGGCCCGGACATGCTGGAGAAGCCCCGCGCGCAGGCCCTGGTGGCGCAGATTGCGGCCGAGCAGGCCCGGGCACAGCAGGCGCGCGCCGCGGCGCCCGCCGTCGAGGCCCCGCCCAACGTCGAGGCCCGCTACGCGGCCTTCGCCGCCGCGCGCTCCGAGGAGCAACGACAGGAAGAGACCCGCCGCGCGGAGGCCGCCGACGCCGGCCGGACCCCCACCGAGCCCTGGAAGGGCATGAGCGAGGCCGAGTTCGTGAAGCACTTCGGTGACTGCCACACCCCCGGAGGCACCGTGCCGTTGCCGGGCGGCCGGGACGCCAGCTCCCAGCTGGTGAAGAGCACCGACGCGTGCATCGCGCGCTTCGGCACCCGCGGCTACGAGACCCGCTGGGTGTTCGACACCAACGGCCTCGACGGCAAGCTGACGCAGCAGAGCTCGAGCGAGCGCAGCACCACCATCATCGACGCCGGCCCGCCGCCACCGCCGCCAGAGCCGGAGGCGCCCAGCATCGTCTTCCTCGGCACCCCCACCGAGAACCCTGATAGCGGCGTGCCGTGACGCACCTCCTGCTCGACAAGCACACCTTCATCACCCGCTTCGGGTCGAGCGACCCGCGCAACCGGGTGTTGCTGAGGCTCCACGCGCTCATCTCCACCGACGACATCGCGGTCGCCAGCAACCCCATCGAGTGGCTCGAGGACCTCGTGGACTGGCTCTTCGAGGCCCGCGGCCAGACGCCGGGCCGCGCAGAGCCCGAGACCGAGCTCACCGCGCGCACCCGGCTGCTGGTCACCGCACTCGAAGAGATTGCCCCCTTCGCCGAGAAGGTGCGCAGCACGGTGATGCGGGTGCTCGGCGGGAGCAGCGCCACACACCTCTTCACCGACACCGGCATCCCCACCCACTACGGCTTCTGGCGCGAGCTGACGGGGCGCTTCTCGAAGAACGTGCTGCCGCAACCGCCGGTGGGACGGGAGGTGTCGCGGCTGCTGGCGAGGCTCTTCGACACCGACACCCGCGCCGACTGGCTGCTCAACATGCCGCAGGCCACGCGGCGCAAGCTGTTCGCGCTCACCGGCCTCGACTCCGACGGCGTGCGCCGCGCCTTCGAGCCCGGCCTCAAGGACGCGATGACCCTGCTGGCCACGCGCATCGCCATGCAGGGCGTCAGCGACGACCTCCGCACCCGACTCCCGAGCCGCTCGGTGACCAGCTCGCCCTTCCTCGTCCTGCCGGAGCAGGTGGCCGCGCTGCAGAGCGGCGGCGGACAACAGCTCAAGGTCCAGGCCACCATCGACGACTGCCGGGCCTGCCTGCGTGAGGCGACGCAGCGCCTCGACGCCACGGGCATCAGCATCGACCTGGTCTTCCGCCTCGACCTCCTCAGCGCGCTGCTGACGCGCCTGTCTCACCTGGTGGCGCTCCGGCACGGGCTGGAGGAGGCCAAGGAGCTGGCCATGGTGCAGCTCGAGCGGGAGCTCATCAACGGCACCGTGGCCGACCGCAGCTTGAGCTCGCTGCTCTCGAGCTCCACCAGGCTGCTGGCCCGCCGGGTGGTCGACCGCGCCGGGTCGAGCGGTGAGCACTACGTCACCCGCACCCGCGACGAGCAGAAGCTGATGCTCGACGCGGCGGTGGGCGGCGGCGCCATCACCGCGCTGATGGTGTTCCTCAAGTTCTTCATCGGCTACGCGCACTCGCCGCCCTTCTTCGACGCGCTGCTCATCGGGCTCAACTACTCGTGGGGCTTCGTGGCGATGCAGCTGCTGCACTTCGCGCTCGCCACCAAGCAACCGGCCATGACCGCCGCCACCATCGCCGGCGCCATCGAGGCCCAGCGCGACGTGGAGAGCCCGGAGCTCTCGAGGCTGGTCGAGCTGGTTCAACGCGCCAGCCGCACCCAGTTCACCGCGCTGCTGGGCAACGTCTTCGGGGTGGTGCCCTTCGCCCTCGCCATCGGCCTCGGCTACGAGGCGCTGTTCGGCCACCACGTGCTGACCGACGCCTACTCGAGCAAGACGGTGGCCGTGCATCACCCGGTGTTCAGCGTCACCATCTTCTCCGCGGTGTGGACCGGCGTGTGGCTGTGGGCCGCCAGCCTCATCGCCGGCGGCGCCGAGAACTGGTTCGTGCTGCACGAGCTCCCCGGCGCCATCGCCAGCAACCGCGTGCTGCGCCGGCT
>CALNBU010000477.1 GCA_937875615.1 uncultured Archangium sp. | reverse complement strand
CCTGCTGCAGAAGCTCAAGCTCTTCGACGGCAAGACCATGCCGGGCTTCACCCAGGACTCCGTCAAGGAGCTGCGCAAGGAGGCCAACCGCGAGGGCATGGAGGGCATCTCCCCGCGCTACATCCAGGACAAGATCGCCAACTGCCTGGTCAGCGACCGCGGGCAGATGAGCATCAACCCGTTCATGGTCCTCAACGAGCTCGAGTCCGGCCTGCGCAGCCACTCGCTGCTGACCTCCGAGGAGCACCGCAAGCGCTACACGGAGCTGCTCGCCGTGGTCAAGCAGGAGTACGAGGACATCGTCAAGAACGAGGTCCAGCGGGCCATCAGCGCCGACGCCGACGCCATCGCGCGGCTGTGCGGCAACTACATCGACAACGTCAAGGCCTACACGCAGCGGGAGAAGGTCAAGAACCCGTACACCGGCCAGGACGAGGAGCCCGACGAGCGGCTGATGCGCTCGATCGAGACCAAGATCGACATCCCCGATTCGCGCAAGGACGACTTCCGCCGCGAGATCATGAACTACATCGGCGCGCTCGCGGTGGAGGGGAAGAGCTTCAACTTCCGCACCAACGAGCGGCTCCACAAGGCGCTCGAGCTCAAGCTCTTCGAGGACCAGAAGGACAGCATCAAGCTCAAGAACCTCGTCTCCAGCGTGGTCGACAAGGAGACCCAGGAGAAGATCGACCTCGTGAAGGACCGCATGATGAAGAACTACGGCTACTGCGAGGTGTGCTCGACCGACGTGCTCAACTTCGTGGCCAGCATCTTCGCCCGCGGCGACGCCAAGGACTGAGCGCCGCGGACCTCGAGATCACCACGACCTGAAGCCTGCCCGGGAGGGTGCCATGAGTCTGCGGATCGACCGGGATCACAGCCGCTTCAAGCAGATCGTCCGCGGGAAGATCAAAGAGAACCTCAAGCGCTACGTGCAGCAGGGCGAGCTCTTGGGGCGCCGCGGCAAGGACACGCTGAGCATCCCGGTCCCCTTCATCGACGTCCCGCGCTTCCGCTTCGGCCACAAGGAGCAGGGCGGCGTGGGTCAGGGCAAGGGCGAGGTCGGGGATGCGCTCTCCGACGCCGCGGTCGAGCCCGGCGACGGCCACGGCCACGCCGGTGAGGGAGAGGGCCAGCACGCGCTCGAGGTCGAGGTCAGCCTGGACGAGCTCGCCGACATCATGGGCGAGGAGCTGCAGCTGCCGAAGATCGAGAAGCGGCAGAGCAGCCGCATCGTGACCGAGAAGCCGCGCTACACCGGGGTCAACACCACCGGCCCCGAGTCGCTGCGGCACTTCAAGCGCACCTACAAGCAGGCCCTGCGCAGGCAGCTGGCGGCGGGCACCTACGATCCCAAGCGCCCGGTGATCATCCCCACCCGCGAGGATCGCCGCTACCGCAGCTACCGCATGGATCCCGTGCCCGACACCAACGCGGCGATCGTCTACATGATGGACGTCTCCGGCTCGATGGGTGAGGAGCAGAAGGAGATCGTCCGCATCGAATCCTTCTGGATCGATATGTGGCTGCGCCGCCAGTACAAGGGCATCGAGGTCCGCTACATCATCCACGACGCCGTCGCCCGCGAGGTGGATCAGCAGACCTTCTTCCACACGCGCGAGAGCGGCGGGACGATGATCTCGAGCGCGTACAAGCTCTGCCGCGACATCCTGCGCGCGGACTACCCGGCGAGCGCGTGGAACGTGTACCCGTTCCACTTCAGCGACGGCGACAACTGGAGCGCCGACGACACGCGCTACTGCCTCGAGCTGCTGCGGGAGGACATCCTCCCCCACGTGAACCAGTTCGCGTACGGGCAGGTGGAGAGCCCCTACGGGAGCGGCCAGTTCATCAAGGATCTGCGCGAGTCGGTGGGCGAGCGCGAGAACGTCGCGCTGAGCGAGATCGCCGACAAGGAGGGCATCTACCCCTCCATCCGCGACTTCCTCGGGAAGGGGCGCTGACCGATGCCCAAGCCACTCACGCCACGCCTGGAGTCCCTGCGCGCCGAGATCGAGGGGTACGCGCGCGAGTACGGGCTCGACTTCTTTCCCACCGTCTTCGAGGTCCTCTCCAGCGAGGAGCTCAACATGGTGGCCTCGTACGGGGGCTTTCCCACCCGCTATCCGCACTGGCGCTGGGGCATGGAGTACGAGCAGCTCTCGAAGGGCTACGAGTACGGCGTCTCGAAGATCTACGAGCTGGTGATCAACAACGACCCCACCTACGCGTACCTGATGGAGTCCAACACCGAGGTCGACCAGAAGCTGGTCATGGCCCACGTGTTCGGACACGCGGACTTCTTCAAGAACAACTTCGCCTTCGCCCACACCCACCGGCGGATGATCGATCAGATGGCCAACCACGCCACGCGCGTGCGCCGCTGGATCGACAAGGTCGGCGTGGACAAGGTGGAGGACTTCATCGACCGCTGCCTGTCGCTCGAGAACCTGATCGATCAGCACGCGCCGTTCGTGCGGCGTGAGCCCGACAGCAAGCGGCGCGAGGAGGAGAACCGCGCCAACGAGACGGTCTCGGGCTTCAAGGTCGGCCGCGAGTACATGCGCGGCTACATCAACCCCTCCGAGTTCCTGGAGTCCGAGCGGCGCAAGGTGGAGCGCGACCGCGAGGATCAGAAGCGCTTCCCCGAGCGACCGGCGCGGGACGTCCTGTCCTTCCTGCTCGACCACGCGCCGCTCGAGGACTGGGAGTCGGACCTGCTCTCCATCATCCGCGAGGAGGCGGTCTACTTCGCCCCCCAGGGCCAGACCAAGATCATGAACGAGGGTTGGGCCAGCTACTGGCACTCCACGATCATGACCCGCCGCGCGCTGCGTGACAGCGAGATCATCGACTACGCCGACCGGCACGCGGGGACGATGGGCGTGCGGCCGGGTGTCATCAATCCCTACAAGCTGGGGCTCGAGCTCTTCCGCGACATCGAGGACCGCTGGAACAAGGGCCGCTTCGGGAAGGACTGGGAGCAGTGCGACTCACAGGCCGAGCGGAGCGCCTGGGACAAGCAGACGGGCGAGGGGCGCGCGAAGCTCTTCGAGGTCCGCCGCCACTACAACGACATCACCTTCATCGACACGTTCCTGACCCCGGAATTCTGCCTGGATCAGAAGCTGTTCACGTACGGCTTCAACGAGAAACGTGGCTCCTGGGAGATCACCGCCCGGGAGTTCAAGCAGGTGAAGGACAAGTTGCTGCAACAGCTCACCAACTTCGGGCAGCCCATCATCGAGGTCGTGGACGCGAACCACGAGAACCGCGGTGAGTTGCTGCTCGTGCATCGGCACGACGGCCAGGATCTCAAGAGCGATCACGCTCGCGAGACGCTGGTCGGGCTGCACGCGCTGTGGAAGCGTCCGGTGCACCTGGTGACCCGCCACGACGGCCAGGGAGTGCTCCTGGGGTACGACGGTCAGGGTCACCAGGAGAAGAAGCTCGAGCTGTGAGGCGATGGTCCCGAGGCTGCGCCACCCCAGGCGTCAGAAGGACATCTCCATCCCATGAGTCTCCGCATCGAGGTCGCTGAGCTGTTGTCGTTCCGCCTGAAGCTCCCCAAGCGGGCGCTGGAGCAGGCGCTGGAGTTCGGGCCGGATACGCCCCTCTCGCTCAGCCGCGAAGACGGCGAGTTGGTGCTGTGCGACCGGGAGGCAGACAGCTTCCTGCGCTTCCGCCCCATCGGCGAGGAGGCGATCCTCACCGACGCCGCACTGCTGAATGATCCGCACGGCCGCTTCTTC
>CALNBU010000476.1 GCA_937875615.1 uncultured Archangium sp. | reverse complement strand
GGCGCACCTCCGAGAGCACCTCGAGGCCGTTCATCGCCGGGAGCTGCTTGTCGACCACCACGCAGTCCACCGCGTCGTGGTCGAAGAGCGCGAGGCCCTCTTCTCCGGCGCGCGCCAGCTGCACGTCGTAGCCGGCGCGCGACAACACCCGACCGAGGAGGTCGAGCACCTGCGCGTCGTCGTCGATGACCACCACCCGCGGACTCACGCCGCGCTCCCTGCGCGCAGCGCCGCGTCGCAGATGTCGAGGATCTCGTTCACCCCGAAGGGCTTGGTGACGTAGCTGAAGACGTCCAGCTCCTGCGCGTGGGAGCGGGTCTCGTTGGTGGGGAAGCCGGTGACCAGGATCGCCTGCAGGCGGGGCTGCCGCGCGCGCGCCTGCCGCAGCACCTCCAGCCCGTCGATGCCGGGCAGGTTCTTGTCGGTGATGAGCAGGTCGAAGCCGCCGCCGGTCAGGGCCGCCAGCCCCGCCTCGGCGTTGTCGACCAACGTCACCTCGTGGCCGGCCCGCTGCAGCACGCGCTCCAACAGCGTGCGCGCGCTGCGGTCGTCATCGATGACGAGGATTCGGCCCTGCAGGCGTTGACCCATGTGCGTCGGCCAGCATAGCGCGAACGGAGCGCAGGCCCGCCTGCTATAACGCGCGGCCGTGTCGACTGCGGCCTTCCGGAAGAAGCTCCGACGCGCCGAAGCGGCGCTCGCGGAGGTCGACCCCGCGCTGGGTCGCGTCATCGCCCGGGTCGGGCCCTGCCCGCTGAACCCGGAGCCCGACTTCGAGCCCTTCAACGCGCTGCTCAGGTCCATCTGCTTCCAACAGCTCCACGGCAAGGCCGCCGAGACCATCCACCGACGGGTGGCCACCCGCCTGGGCGATGGTGAACAGGTCGAGCTGGCGCAGGTGCTGCGGGCGCGGCTGCCGACGCTGCGCAGCTGCGGCCTCTCCGAGTCCAAGGCCTACGCCATCAAGGACCTCGCGCTCAAGACCAGGGCCGGCGTGGTGCCCTCGTCCGACGCCCTCTACGCGCTGGACGACGAGGCCATCATCTCCCGGCTCACCGAGGTGCGCGGCGTCGGGCGCTGGACGGTGGAGATGTTGTTGATGTTCCACATGGGCCGCCTCGACATCTTCCCCGTCGACGACTTCGGCGTGCGCAAGGGCTTCATGCGCCTGCGCGGACTCGACGAGCACCCCACCGCGAAGGCCCTGCGCCCGGAGGGCGCGCGCTGGGCCCCCTGGCGCACCGTCGCCAGCTGGTACCTCTGGCGCCTCGCCGACGGTCGCTGACCTCGCTTCCAGTGTCACTGTCGGGCTGGTGTCACCCCGCCGCGACGAAGCGCTCACCTCGCCTTGTCGGCGCCGAAGAGAGCAGCGTAGCTTCTGGCAACCATGCGCACTGCAATGCTCCCGACGTTGCTGGCCGTGCCCCTGCTCGCCGGTTGCATCGGCTCCCTCACCGGCGACCCGACCGCGATCTTCGGGGGGCTGCCTCCCGACGGCCCCCGACTCCCGGGAGACCCGCCCGACACCCCGCAGCCACCGGACCCGCCGGTGGAGCTCCCCATCGTCACCGCCTGCGGCGACGCGCCGACCCCCGGCAGCGCGCCGCTGCGCCGCCTCTCGCACGAGGAGTTCCACAACATCGTGGTGGACCTCTTCCACGACGAGGCCCTGGCCCGCGCCGTGACGCAGGACTTCATCTCTGATCCGGTGTCGCTCGGGTTCCGGAACTCGGCGCACTTCCTCGACGTGAAGCCGGTGATGGCCCAGGCGTACCTCAAGGCGGCCGAGGCGCTCTCCGCCCGCGCCGTCTCCGCCGCCGTGCTCCCGACCCTCGCGCCGTGCCACGCCACCGGCGACCTGGCCTGCGCGACGCAGCTCATCGACGGCTTTGTCAGTCGCCTCTACCGCCGCCCGCTCACCGCCGACGAGCGGGCGCGCTTCCGCACGCTGTTCGAGCAGGGCCGCGCCGGCGCCGACTTCAAGACCGGCGTCGAGTGGGTGCTGCTGGCCGCCTTCCAATCGCCACACTTCCTCTACCGGCCCGAGGTCGAGGGGCCCTCCACCGCGCGCGCGCTGACCCCCAACGAGCTGGCGAACCGGCTCTCGTTCCTCCTCTGGCGCTCGATGCCCGACGAGGCGCTGTTGGCCGCCGCCGCCACCGGCCACCTGGAGACCCGGGCCGACGTGGAGCGCGAGGCGCGGCGCATGCTGACCGACGAGAAGGCCGCGCGGCTCTTCGAGTTCTTCGAGCAGTGGCTGGACATCGACGAGCTCTCCTCCATGACGCGCAACCCGGCCGCCTTCCCCGGGCTGAGCCCCACCCTCGCCGCGGACCTCCGCGAAGAGGCGCGGCAGTTCGTGGCCCACACCGTGTTCGAGGAGGAGGGCTCCCTCGAGCGCCTCTTCACCTCGCCCAGCACCTGGGTCAACGGGGCGCTGGCGCAGCACTACGGCCTCAGCGGCGTCACCGGCGCCGCCTTCCAGCGCGTGGAGTGGCCCGGCGCGCGCCGCGGCGGCCTCTTCATGACCTCCGGCTCGCTCGTCAGCCACGACAAGGAGACGCGCACCTCCATCGTGAACCGCGGCGTCCGGGTGCGCACGCTGCTGCTGTGCCAGACGGTGCCCGCCCCGCCCGACAACGTCTCGCTCTCGCTGGGCCCCATCGACGAGCAGTTCACGCAGGGCGAGCGCCTCGCCGCGCACCGCTCCAACCCCTCCTGCGCGGGGTGCCACACGCTCATCGACCCGCTGGGTGAGGCCTTCGAGCACCTCGACGCCGTGGGCCGCGAGCGCACGCTCGACGAGGCCGGCCGCCCGGTGGTCACCGCGGCCAACGTGCAGGGCACGCGCACCGTCGACGGGCCGGTCGCCGACGGCATGGAGTTCATGCACCGGCTGGCCTCCTCCCGCGAGCTGCAGGAGTGCACGGTGAAGCAGCTCTTCCGCTTCGGGCACGGCCGCGAAGAGGAGACGGCCGACCTGTGCAGCCGGCAGCGCGTCCTGCAGCACTTCAAGGACAGCGGTTGGAACGTGAGGGAGCTCTTCGTGGCGCTGACGCTGACCGACGATTTCCTCAACAAGCCGGAGGTGCTGCCTTGAAGCCGCTGAGCCGCCGCAGGGTCTTGAGGGCCGGAGGCGCCGCGCTGGCGCTGCCCTGGCTGGAGGCGCTGATGCCGAAGGCGGCGCGCGCCCAGTCGGGCACCGCGCCCCGTCGCTTCATCTCGGTCTTCACCGCCAACGGAGATCAGATCTCCCAGCGCTTCACCACCCGCGGCGAGACCAACTTCGCGCTGGGCCAGTTCCTCCAGCCGTTCCAGTCGCTGCGCAGCGACATGCTCTTCGTGGAGGGCGTCAACAAGTACCACAACCTGCTGCCCTCCACGCAGCGCGCCGACGGCCACCAGCAGGGCGGCAGCGCGCTGGCGCCGTGGAAGTCTGGCAGCGGCAGCTTCCCCATCGGCGGCGTCGAGGGCGCGACCATCGGCTACGTGCTGGGGCCCAGCCTCGACAAGCGCCTGGGCGACCTGGTGAAGGCCCGCGACAACGTCCGCTTCGGCAACCTGGTGTACCGGGTGGGCGACAAGGGCAACAACATCTGGAACCAGCACGCGCACAACGGCCCGGAAGGGACCCAGAGCCCGATTCCCCCCGAGACCGACCCCTTCGCGGCCTACGCCCGCATCTTCGCTGGCGTCAGCCCCGAGGCGCGCGAAGAGGCCCTGCGCCGCCTGACGATGCGGCAGTCGGCGCTCGACATGGTGAAAGACGAGCTCACCGCGCTCAAGCCGAAGCTGTCGGCCAGCGACGTCATCCGGCTGCAACAACACGAGCAGAGCGTGCGCGACATCGAGCAGAGCCTCTCGGCGCTGGTGGCCGACGGGCCCGCCTGCACCACCCTCGATCTCGGCAGCAAGCCCAACAACGACTGGCCCTACGCCGGCGCCAACTGGGCCGCGGCCGGCAACCTCTTCTTCCGCATCATCGCCATGGCCTTCGCCTGCGACCTGACGCGGGTGGTGAACTTCAACTGGTCGGGCAACACCTCGGGCCGAGTGTACGGCGAGCTC
>CALNBU010000475.1 GCA_937875615.1 uncultured Archangium sp. | reverse complement strand
GGAACCCGGTATTGCCGAGCGCCGTCGAGGTGCCGCCCAGCATGATGAACCCGTTGGTCCCCATGCCGACGTTCGTGTACGTCGTCCCGAAGTAGGTGAACGAGAACGGGAGCGAGATGAGGACGGCTCCGTCGTCCATCGTGCCGGTGCTCATACTGCTCACCACTGTCGCACCGGAGAGCGGTTGGTATGGCTCCGAGCTGATGATGATCGGCGGCACCTGAGCCCAAACCGCTCCGGCGACCACCACACTCAGAAGAACAAGGCGTGAGAACTTCATGGTGACTGTTCGATCTCCATCACATTGGAACCAGCGAACTCAGGAGCCCAAACCAGACTCCTGAGTCACGATCCGCCGCCGCTGATCCGGCCCTGGATTACGCCTACTGGAAGCAGGCCGCTTCGTAGGTGATGGTCAGCGTCTGGCCGGGCTCAGGCACGAACAGCGGCTGGAAGTTCACCGAGTTGGTGGTGGCGTCGTAGTGCCACACCTGCGTGCCTTCGCCGTCGGTCTGACCGACCACCATGTTGTCGATCTTCACCACGATGCCGGCCGGCGACGAGAGGTCCGGCGGAGAGGTGAGGTAGAAGTTGGTGCGGAAGCCGAACGCGCCCTTGCCTACGCGCTCCAACGCGGTGGACCAGTTGGAGCTGCAGATCTCCTCCTTCACGCCGTTCGTCTGCTGAACCATGAAGGCGTGTTTCCCGTCGTCGTTGCCGCCGTCGTAGCTGCAACCCGAGGGGCTCGTAGGCAGGAAGGGGCCGATCACGTTGTAGGTGAACATGTTGGCGCGCTGCGCGCCTTTGATGGCCATCAACTGGCTCAGGTAGAAGATCGCGGGCTGCGGCGAGTTCTCGCGCGCGTCGGTCACGCACACCACGGCGAGCACCGCGTCGTTGCGGAGGAAGCCTCCATTGATGGTGGGATCGGTGATGTACGGGGCCGTCAGCGCCTTGGTGGCCGGAACCAGACACGACTCGTCGTAGCCGTGCACGCCCACCGTCACCAACTCCGCGAACTCCGCCGAGAGGTTCGTCGACTCTGGTGTCAGCACCTTGTTGCCGTGCGTGCACGGTGACGAGCCCGAGCCCGAGGTCGCACAGAACTTGCCGTGGCCCGGGTCATTCAGCTCGGTGTTCGTCACCGCGATGTGGAAGTCGACCTGGTTGCTGAGCGCGTACTGGAGGAAGGCGTCCATGTTGGCGGCGATCGCGGTCTGCGCGAAGCCCATCGAGCACGAGTCATCGATGACCACCAGGATGTCGGCCTTGGGCTTGACGTCCTGCCGGTAGGTGTCGGTGTTGAGGCCGTCGTTGTTCCCGTTGCCGTTCAGCGGCACCACGTAGTCGACCTGCACCGTCTGCGGCGCCGCGCCCTGCGTGACGTTGAGCATCACCGACGCGCTGTCGGAGCCTTGATCGTACGGGTGGTAGCGCACCGACACCGTCACCGGGGTCACCGACCCGGCGGGGATGACCGTGCTGTTCGCCGGCGCCCCCATGAGGAAGAACTCCGAGCAGGCACCACCACCAGCGGGACAGGCCCCCACTCCAGCGGGCACGCCGGCCGGGGCCGCCAACGAGGTGGTGTTGATGGTCACCGGATTGCTGCACGAGTTGTAGATGTCGATCACCTTGGTCTGCGAGTAGCAGCCGACCTTCACCGAGCCGAAGTTCACCGCGGACGGCGCGATGGTGAGGCAGCTGGTGCCGACCGTGGCCACCAGCGGCACCTCACGCAGCGGCATGTCGGGGTGCGCCACGTTGAACACCACCTTGCCGGTCACCTGGCTGGGGAGCTGCGGGGGAGTTCCCTGCGGCCACGCGCGCACGAAGATCTGCCGCGTCGCCTGCGGCGCGAGCGCGATCTCGGTCACCTCGCCGCCTGGGAGCGTGAAGATCGAGGGCTGCCCGGCGGGCGTCCCGGTCTCGGTCCCCAGCTGGAGATTGGCGATGAGGCATTCGTCGGTCTGGCTGTTGTTGTGGATCGAGAACGCGAGGTCCTTGATGGACGGCGGCGTGACGATGCCGAAGTGCACCGGCGAAGGGGCGATGCTGACGTCGCACGGCGCGAGCTCCACCGCGTTCGCGCGCACCCGGATGGTGCTCACCGGCTGATCCGGATCATTGCTGAAGACGCGGAGGTCCCACTCCTTGAGGCCCAGGCCGTTGGGCGTGACGCGCACCGGGATCTCGAGGCGCAAGGCGCTCGACCCGGCCTGGATGCCGAAGGCCGGCTGGTACGAGTTGGGGCCGGACTCGGGCAACCCGTTGGTACAGGTGTTGGTGGCGGAGTCGAAGATGCCGACGCAGATCTCCTCGGCGGTGGCGCTGCCCACGGGAACGATCTCCCAGTACGGCGCCGCGTAGCCCGAGGTGATGTCTCCGGAGCCGAGCTTCAGGTTGCCCTGCGTGGCCGCCGACGGCGTGCCCACGTTGCGGATGGTCAGCTTGCGCTGGCCGGCCGACGGAACGGTCGCGGTGGCGAAGTACGCGATGCGACCGAGGTCGAGCGTCGGTGAGGGCGAGATCGAGATCTTGGGTCCACCGCCGATGCCCGTCATGGGGATGATGAGCTGCTGCTGGCTCTCGAGCGGCGTGGTGGCGCGGAACTGCGCGTCGCGGCGGCCCAGCACACTCGGCTTGAAGCTCAACGTCACCGTGACCGAGCCGGGCGTCAGGGTGGTGCCGTCACGCGTCCCTGCCGGGACCACGATCGACGTGCCCGCCGAGCCCTCGCCGGTGTCGACGATCTTGAAGATGTTGCTCGGGTTGCTCGCGCCGTTGTCGTTGATCGCCAGCGGCGTGAGGGTGACGATCTGGTTCGCCAGGTTCGAGATGGTCACCGTGCGGGTGACGACGTCGCCCGGCGCCGAGTAGCCGAAGTCGAGCGAGGCCGGCGTCCAGCTCAGCACCTGGTCCACGCCGGTGCCCACCAGCAACACCGTCTTGTCGGGACAGTCGGTGGCGCGGCGCATGGTGACGGTGCCGCGGTACGCGCGTCCCTCGGGCCCGCCCTCGGTGGGACGGAAGGTGAAGGTCGCGGTCTTGGAGCTGTTGCCGGCGATGAGGAACTCGTTGCGCGGCGAATCCGGGGAGACGTTGAAGATGCCCACCAACTGCTCCGGGCCGATCTCACCGAGGAACCCGGAGGTCTCGATCTCCCGGCTGTTGGTGTACTCGAAGGTCATGCGCGCGGTGTCTCCGCGGGCCACGGCGCCGAAGTCGATCTCGTCGGGGAGATCGCAGTCGCCCCGCACCGCGCGACCCTTGAGCGTGATGGTGGCGTTCTCGCGGCCCTCGACGGTGTTGGCCGAGTGCATGGTGAGGACCACCTGGTGGTCCTGCACCGCGTCCTCCACCACCGGCGGCAGGTAGCTCATGTCGAACTCCAGCGTCTCGCTGGCGAGGACCTCGACCTCTTCCGCGCCCTCGGGGAATGCGAGCTTGAAGAGCGGGTTCTCCTCCCGAAGGAACGCCCCCACCTCCACTGCGGAGTCCTCGGCGTTCACCTTGGCGAACTGATCGATGGTGAAGGCTGCGCGGCCCACGTTCTGCACCACCAGCTTGAGCGCGCCGGTGGTCCCCATGGACACCGTGCCGAAGTCGTACTCCGCGTTCTCACCCACCACCGCCTGCCCTTCGGCGTCCTTGTAGTGGAGCCGCACCTCGCCGCGGCTCACCACCGGATCCGGCCCACCGCAGTTGTCGCACCCGGCGAGCGCCACCAGGGCCGCCAGCGAAGCGGTCAAGAGCTTGAATGATCTGTTCATGTTGTTCTCCATCGGGCGATGACTCCTCGGGTTCAATCCGGCCACGGACTCGCCACAAACCTGCTGACAGTCCAAGGACTTGGCACAAAGCTGCTTCACGAATCAACCCTGGTTGTCGCATTGCGACGTACGATGTTCACCTACCCCTTCGTCAGGTTTCATGACAGGCGGGCTGCGACGCATGAATCAGATTTCGACGGCACCCGACGCGGCGTACCAGGACCGGCTCACACGGTACCAGAATGAGTTGGCGCTCCGCGATCGCCAGGGCGCCCGGCTGGCGAACCTGCGCACGGTGACCTTCCTCGCGTTCCTCGGCTTCGGCTTCTGGGGCGGCTGGGAGGCGCGACCGGCGCTGTTCATTCCGGCCGCCGGATCGCTCGCCGCCTACGTGGCCCTGGCCATCGTCCACGCCGGGGTCATCCGCCGGGAAGACTTCGCGCGGGTGAAGCGCTCCTTGAACGAACGGGGGTTGGCGCGCCTCGGCGGACGTTGGCACGACTTCCCCTCGCATGGACGCGCACCCGAGGGGCACGTCTACGCCGCCGATCTCAACGTCACCGGTCCCGGGAGCCTCTTCCAGCGCCTCGACGAGACCGGCACCGCCGGAGGCGAGGCCACCCTCCAGGCCTGGCTGCTCACCGCGGCCGAGAGCGCCGAGGCCGTGCGCGCGCGCCAGGAGGCCATCCGGGAGCTCGGCCCGTTGATCGACTTCAGACAGGCGCTGGTGACGGAGGCGCGCATCGCCGGCCGCCGCGACAAGGCCGACCCCTCGCGCTTCTTCACCTGGGCGGAGGCGCCCTCCTCGCTCCAGACCATCCGCTGGGCCTGGTTCGTCGCGCACGTGCTGCCGGTGTTCACGCTCGGCTCCGCGGCGCTGGCCGCCGCCGACGTGATCAGCGCGCTGCCGTTCTGGGGCGGGCTCATCGCGCAGATCCTGGTGGTGACCTTGACGCGCAAGCCCATCGCCCAGATGTGGGAGGCGCTCTCGCTCGGCGAGCGCGGCTTCGTCCGCTTCGAGGAGACCTTCAAGGCCATCGACGCGCAGCGCTTCGAGGCCCCCCGCCTCGCGATGCTCCAGCGCGGGCTTCAAGACGGGCCGCCGGTCTCGGAGCGGCTGCGGCGCTTCTCCCGCCTGATGGGCTTCGCGGAGCTCAAGCACTCCGGTCAGATGCACCCCGTCATCAACGCGCTGACCCTGTGGGATCTGCTGGTCCTCTTCCGCATCGACGCCTGGCGCGAGCTCCACGGGCGCGGCGTGCGGCGCTGGTTCGACGCGCTGGCCGAACTGGAGGCGCTCTCCTCGCTCGCCACCTGGCACTTCGAGCGCCCCCAGGACGTCTTCCCGGAGCTCGACGACGGGCCGGTGCACGTCGAGGCCACCGGCCTCGGACACCCGCTCCTCGATCGGCCGGTCCGCAACGACGTGGCGCTGCGCGGTCCGGGCGAGGCCTGGATCATCACCGGCTCCAACATGAGCGGCAAGACCACGCTGATGCGCGCGCTGGGCCTCAACACGGTGATGGCCCTGTGCGGCCTGCCCGTCACCGCCGCCACCTTCCGCGCCAGCCGGGTGCAGGTGCTGACCTCCATGCGCGTGCACGACTCGCTCTCGCAGGGGGTCTCGTACTTCTACGCCGAGGTGCAGCGCGTGAAGACCGTGCTCGACACCGCGAAGGCCAACCCGCAGCGCTGCCTGTTCTTCCTCGACGAGCTGTTCATGGGCACCAACGCGCGCGAGCGGCTGATCGCCAGCCGCCACCTGCTCTTCATGTTGCTCGACCTCGGCGCCGCCGGGGCGGTCACCACCCATGATCTCGCGCTCACCGAGCTGGCCACGGATCGCGCCGGGAAGATCCGCAACGTGCACTTCCGCGACGAGATGAAGGGCGGCGACATGACCTTCGACTACACGCTGCGCGACGGGGTGGTGCAGACCACCAACGCCCTCGAGGTGCTGCGCCGCGCGGGCGTCGCGGTGTAGGCCGACGGGCTCAGCTCTTCGGCGGCTCGACGGGCGTCGGGGGCTGCGACGCGCGCGGCTCGATGCGCACCGTCACCACCCGCGGCCCCTCGGTGTTGATGGTCACCACCCGGTAGTCGTCCATCATCCACACGTCGCCGGCGGTGGGTACGCGGCCCAGCTTGGCCATCAGGAAGCCCGCGATGGTGGTCACCTGCGCCTTGTCGACGTCGAACTCCACCTCCAACGTGTGTTCGATGTCATCGAGCTGCGCGGTGCCCGGCAGCTCCAGCTTGCCGCCGGGGAGCCGCTTCACCGGCTCCGTCTTCCGCCCCAGCTCCGCCACCTTGCCGAGGATCTCCCCGGTCACGTCCGCCAGCGTCACCAGGCCGGAGGTGCCGCCGTGCTCGTCGACCACGATGGCGATCTGTTTGTTGCGG
>CALNBU010000474.1 GCA_937875615.1 uncultured Archangium sp. | reverse complement strand
CCTCGGCGCCGCGGGCCAGCAGCACGCCGGTCTCCTCGAAGAGCTCGCGCGCCGCGCAGGCGATGAAGCCGGCGACCTCGCCAGACGCGCCGCGCACCGGCACCGCGTCGTCGGCGCGGTCCTTCTTCCCTCCGGGGAAGGCGTAGAAGCCGCCCGCGAAGGACAGGCGCTGCTCGCGCTCTATCCAGAAGACCTCCACGCCGGCAGGCCCGCGTCGGAAGAGCACCACCACCGAGGCGTCGCGCGGCGCGCGCTGCGGCGGTGGGGCCGGCACGCCAGCGAGGGCCTCGCTCATGGCTGGCCGCCGGTGAGCCGGCTCACCACCCCGAGGCCGACCTGAAACTGGTCTGGCCGCACGAAGATGCGCGAGAGGTGCACCGCGCCCGCGAAGCGCTGGTAGAGCGGCGTGTAGCTGGCCACGCCGGTGAGGCGCCCGTTGCTGCGGTCCTCCACGTACAGCGACGGCACCTCCCCCGCGTCGAAGTACTTGGAGAGCACGCCGCGCGACTCCAGCGTGAAGTGCTCCACGCCCGCGGCCTTCAGGGCGTCGCCCAGCGACTGGAGATCATAGCCCTCGTCGCGCTCGGTGAACTGAGCCACGCGCTTGAAGCCGCGGCGCTGCGCGATGCGCTGAGCCCAGACGTTCCCGGAGCGACGCAGCGTGGTGTGCAGCGCCATGTCATCGCAGAAGAGGAAGGCCTCGGGGTCCGCCGGAATCTCGAACTCCCCGGGTGAGTCTTCGTAGAAGCGCCGGAGCATCCAGTCGAAGCTGACCGAGGTGTGGTGGAAGTACACCGAGAGGAACATGTGGTAGCGGCTGAGCAGGAAGTCCTCGAAGGCGAAGATGGCCGCCTTCGACAGCGCCACCACCGCCTTCCCTTCGCGCGGCACCGCCGAGAGGTTGGAGAGGATCCACTCCAGGTCGTAGCGGCCGTAGTTCACGCCCGTGTAGAACGAGTCGCGCATCAGGTAGTCCATGCGGTCCGCGTCGAGCTCTCCCGAGACGATGGAGCGCAGCGCCGGGAACCAGTCCACGCCCGCCTCGACGAAGCCCTCGACGCCCGGCGGCAGCGCGCCCGTCAGCCCATGCTTCGCGTAGGCCGCCTCGATGCTCGCGGTGAGCGGCGAGGCCAGCAACAACATGGCGGTGAAGTCTTCGTGCGTCGACTGCGCCGCGCCGTCGTCCGGCAACCACGCCGGGAGCCGCAGCTTCGCCCGGGGCGGCGCGATGTGCTCGCTGGCGTGCGAGAGCGGCATGTGGCCGATGTCGTGGCAGAGCACCGCCAGGCGCACCGCCGCGCGGAAGCGCTCCTTCGCCGGGGCGCTCAGCTCGACGCGCGAGACGATGGCGTCGAACAACCGCGAGGCCACGTGCATGGCGCCCAGCGAGTGCGCGAGCCGGGTGTGCGTGGCGCCGGGGAAGGCGAGATCTCCGAAGCCCAACTGGCGCACGTGGCGCAGGCGCTGGAACTGTGGCGTGTCGATGACGCGCGTCTCTT
The DNA here is from genome assembly GCA_937875615.1 of uncultured Archangium sp. Taxonomy (GTDB): domain Bacteria; phylum Myxococcota; class Myxococcia; order Myxococcales; family Myxococcaceae; genus Archangium_A. The sequence goes on along the minus strand of CALNBU010000474.1, from coordinate 615 downwards.
CTTCAGAGACAGTGACGCCGCCATGGATGGGATCTCGAATGCGCATCGCTTCGATTCTGTAACGTGCTACACGACGTGACACTTCTTCTTTCGCGCATGCGCATCGCCATTCTCCACAACGCTGACCACACGCTGCTTGAAGAGGACCCAGGCCGTGAAGCGCGAGAAGACGTGGTGCGCGTCGCCGCCGCCATCGCCTCCGCGCTCGGCCAGGCGAAGCACGAAGTTCAACTGGTGCCGGTCGAAGGCGACCTCACCGGCTTTCACGAAGCGCTGACCACGCGGCCCGAGGTGGTGGTGAACCTCTGCGAGTCGCTCGCCGCCGACGCGCGCGGCGAGATGCTGGTGCCCGCCATGCTCGACCTGCTGGGCGTGCCCTACACCGGCAACACCGCGCTCTCGCTGGCGCTGGCGCTGCACAAGAACAAGGCCAAGGAAATTCTCCGCGCGCGCGGCGTGCCCACGCCCGACTTCCGCCTGGTGGCGCACCTCGAGGAGGTCGCGTCGCTCGACCTGCGCTTCCCGCTCATCGTCAAGCCGTCGCGCGAAGATGCGTCGATGGGCATCGACTTCGACTCGGTGGTGCACAACCGCCAGCAGCTGGGCCGCGCGGTC
>CALNBU010000473.1 GCA_937875615.1 uncultured Archangium sp. | reverse complement strand
GAAGGCGCTCGCCCCCGCCGCCGCGGCGCCGGTCTCCGCGGAGGCCCTGGGTCGGGCCGATGGGGCCGCGGGCATCGCCGCGTCGAAGTCGGTGCGGAAGATGAAGGAGGAGAGCTCGATGGGCGGTGGGGCCGAGCCGGTGCGCGTGGCCGCCGGCCGCACCTTCCTCTACCGGAGCGGCGGTTGGGTCGACGCCGAGGCCACGGGCGCCGAGAAGCAGCTCAAGGTGAAGTACCTCTCGGAGGCGTACTTCGCGCTGCTCAAGGCCCGGCCGGAGCTCAAGGCGGCGCTGGCCCTGTCCGACCGGCTGCTGGTGGTGGTGGGCAAGGGCCGCAGCGTGGTCATTGAACCGGGCGCGGGTGAGACGAAGGCCGAGGCGGTGAGCGCCTTCCTCCGGTAGCACGTTTCCGTGCATGCTCCGCCCCATGCACACACACTCGTCGTGGTGGGGAGCGTCGTTGTTGGGCACGGTGCCGCTGGGCCTCGCGGTGGGGCTGCTGGTCGGGCGGCGCCCTCCGCTGGAGGTGCTCAGCGAGAGCGGCACCTTCGGGTACCTGGTGCTGCTGGTGGCCCTGGGCGGGAGCGTGGTGGCCGCGCTGCTGGCGGCGCGCGCGGCGAGGCCGGATGCCGGGGACGGTCGCGCCCTGGTGCTGTTCCCTTCGCTCCTGACCATGGTGGTGGCAGCGGCGGGCGTGGCCTGGGGTGTGAAGGTGCTCGGCAGCGCGGTGGGCTCGGTCGAGCCCGCCTCCCGCGCCGCGCTCCTGGCGATGGGGGCGAGCGAGGTGCTGGGCACCGAGCAGCTGGGGTTGGCCTTCTCCGTCGCCGCGTGTGGGTGTGCGCTCCTGGCGCGGGTGAGAGAGCGCCGCGGGTGCTGTGGCTGGTGGGCCTGCTGGTGCTGGGCGGAGCGCTGTTGCTGAGGTTGCGCGGCCTGGGCGTGCTGGTGCTGGGGCTCTCGCTGCTCTCCGGCGCCGATCCCTCGCAGCGTGGCCTGCTGCTGGAGGCGCTCGGCGGCGAGGTGCAGTCGCTCTTCACGGCCAGCCGCTGGCTGTTGCTGCTGGGCATCCCCCTGGCGTTGGTGGCGTTCATCGTGGGCCGCCACGCCCGCGCGCTGCGCTCGACGGCGGTGGGGTTGCTGGTGTTGTTCATCGGCTTCGGAAGGGCCGCGGCCTTCATCGCGTGCACGCCCTCGGGCGCGGCATGGACCCGGAGGTGCTCTCGACGGTGGCGGGCCTCGAGCCGACGCCGGGCGCGCGGCAGGTCCCGTTGACGCCAGGTCTCACCGAGGCGGCGCTGCGCGCCACGCTGCTGCGTGAGGCCGGTGGGACGCTGGAGTTGGTGGGGCAGGGCGCGCGCGCTCCGGTGCGCGTCAAAGGGCCGTCGTTGCTGGTCCTGTTTGCTGCGCTGCCGACGCCGCGACAGGCGTTGCCGGTGCGGGTTCTCTCGCCGGGAATGCAGTGCCCGGCGTGCGTCGGGGTGCTGACGCAGGGCGCAGATGGCTTCGAGTTCACCTCCCGGGAGGGTCGGCGGGAGCCCTGGAGGACCGGGGCGCCGCGGGGCGACGTCGACGCGCCCGGGGTGGCCTTCGAGTGGCGGGGGCCGGTGAAGACGCTGACGCAGGCGGCGGAGGTGGCGTTGGCGCAGGGGCACGTGCTGGTGGTGCTCGACGGCCCGTGGGAGCCGGAGCCTCCCGCCGAGGCGCCCCCGGCTGCGCCGGTCGGAGCCGCGGCGCCCCCGGAGGGCGTGCGTCGGGTGTTGGGGAAGCACGTCGCCGCCATTCGCGCCTGCTACGAGGCGCGGCTCAAGCACGCGCCCACGCTGGAGGGCACGTTGCGGGTGCGCTTCGTCATCGCCTCGACCGGGGCGGTGAGCAGCGCGCGCATCGAAG
>CALNBU010000472.1 GCA_937875615.1 uncultured Archangium sp. | reverse complement strand
CGGCCGCGCGGGACTCCGGTTGGCGCGCCGGCCTGGGGGCGCTGCAGGCGCGGCACGTCGACACCGCGCGGATCCTGCTGGGCCCGGCCGCCGACGAGGTGCTGGTCAAGTTCACGCGGGAATTCGCCTCGCTGATGGATCTGCTCGGCGCGCAGGAGCTGATCGGCGCGGTCTCCGTGGACCTGCTCGAGCTCATCTCCGGGCTGGGCGAGGTGTGGTCTTCGACGCTGGTGGACGCGGCGCTCCGCGCGCGCGGCGCGCCGTCCCGCTGGCTCGACGCGCGCGAAGTGCTGGTGGTCGAGAAGAGCGAGCTGGGCGCGCTGGTGCGCTGGGAGGAGTCCCGGCAGAAGCTCGGCGCGCCGGTCGGGCCCCGCACCATCGTCACCGGCTTCGTGGCGCGCACGCCGGACGGCCGGGTGACCACCCTGGGCCGCAACGGCAGCGACTACTCCGGCGCCATCTTCGCCGCGCTCTTCGGGGCGAAGGAGCTGCACCTGTGGAGCGACGTGGAGGGCGTGCTGTCCGCAGATCCGCGGCTGGTGCCGGAGGCGGTGCAGATCCCGCAGCTCTCCTACGACGAGGCCTGCGAGCTGGCCTACTTCGGGGCGAAGGTGATCCACCCGCAGACCATGGCGCCGGCCATCGCCCGGGACATCGCCATCATCGCGCGCTCCACCTTCAACCCGGCGCACCCCGGCACGCGCATCTGCGCGCAGACCGACGTGGCGACGCCGGTGAAGGGCGTGACCACCTTCACCGGGCTGGCCATCCTCAACATTGAGGGGGCGGGGATGCTCGGCGTGCCCGGCACCGCGGAGCGCGCCTTCGCGGCCCTCAAGCAGGCCGGGGTGTCGGTGGTGATGATCTCCCAGGGCTCGTCCGAGCACTCGATCTGCTGCGTCATCCGCGAGGGGGACGCGGCGGCGGCGAAGCAGGCGCTGCTCGACGCCTTCGCGCGCGAGCTCCAGGCGAAGCTGCTGAGCGACGTGACGATTGTCGCAGGAGACGAGCGTGCGCGAGCCCATGACGCCCGGCGCCGCCGCCCTGGCGGTGGTGGGCGACGGCATGGCCGGGCAGCCCGGCGTGGCGGCCCGGCTGTTCTCAGCCCTGGGGCGCGCCGCGGTCAACGTGCGGATGATCGCCCAGGGCGCCTCCGAACGGAACATCTCCGTGGCCATCGACGCGGCCGACGCCTCGCGGGCGCTGCGGGCGGTGCACGCGGGCTTCTACCTCTCGCCGCAGACCATCTCGGTGGGGGTCATCGGGCCGGGCAACGTGGGCGTCGCGCTCCTCAAGCAGCTGGAGGCGACCCGGGCGCAGCTGCAGACCACCGCCAACGTGGATCTCCGGCTGCGGGCCATCGCCGGCAGCTCGAAGATGGCGCTGGGCGAGGCGCTGACGTCGGACGCGCCCCGGACGCTGGGCACGGACCTCGACGCCTTCGCCGCCCACGTGCAGGCCGAGCATCTCCCGCACGCGATCATCGTCGACTGCAGCGCCTCCGACGCGGTGGCGGGGCGCTACGTGGAGTGGCTCCGCCGCGGCATCCACGTGGTGACCCCGAACAAGAGCGCCGGCGCTGGCCCCTGGGCGCGCTACGCGGCGCTCAAGGCCCAGGGCGCGCGCTTCCGCTACGAGTCGACGGTGGGCGCGGGGTTGCCCATCATCACCACCCTGCGCGATCTCATCGACACCGGCGACGAGGTGCGGACGGTGGAGGGCATCTTCTCGGGCACGCTGGCGTACCTCTTCAACCGCTTCGACGGCTCGGCGCCGTTCAGCGAGCTGGTGCGCGAGGCGAAGGCGCTCGGCTACACCGAGCCGGATCCGCGCGATGATCTCTCGGGT
>CALNBU010000471.1 GCA_937875615.1 uncultured Archangium sp. | reverse complement strand
GCGCGTCTGCCCGCTACGGGCCGGGCGCCATGGGAGGAGTGGTGAACCTCGTCACCCGCAGCCCCGGCGGCCAGCGCCTCTTCGGCGACGTGACGCTGGGCAGCTTCGCCACCGCGCAGGTGTCGGCCGGCGCCGCCACGCCGCTGCTGGGCGGCGACGCGCTGGTGCTGCTGCACGGCCTGCACAGCGAGGGCACCTTCGACTTCCTCTTCGATGACAAGCCGGCGCTGCCCGGCAACCCGCCGCTGCGACTGCGGCGCGTCAACAACGGCGCGGCGCTGGGCGGGGGCCTGCTGCGCTACCGCCGGGCGCTGGGCGCCACCCGCCTCGACGTGCTGGCGGAGGGCACCTTCGAGCAGCGCGGGCTGGCGGGGCCGGTGCAGAACCCCTCGTCGTCGGCGTGGCAGCGCACCGCGCGCGGCACCTTCGCCGGCCGCACCCAGACGGGCTTCGAGGCCGGCGGCACGCTGTCGACGCTCGCCTGGGGGCGCCTCGATGACACCGCCTTGAGCGGCTCGTACTTCGGCGGCGCGTACCGGCAGCTGGAGGCCTCGGCCGGCGCGGAGGCGGTGTACACACACCTCCTCGGGCGCCACGGGTTGACGGGGCTGCTCACCGGCGGCGTCGACGCGCTCTTCGCGGCGGAGCGCCACACCTGGGGACGGCTGGGCGCGATGCTGGCCGACGACGTGCTGTTCTTCGACGGCGCGTGGGTGGTGTCGGGCAGCGTGCGCCTCGACCTGGCCGGCCCCTTCGTCGTGTTCTCCCCCAAGCTGGGCACGCAGGTGGAGCTGCCGCTGGGGTTCTCCCTGCGCGCCAACGTGGGCCAGGCCAGCCGGCCGCCGGGCTTCCAGGAGATGTACGTGGTGCAGGGCACGCTGCTGCCCAACGCCACGCTGCGCCCGGAGCGGGCGCTCACCGCCGACGTGGGCGCGGCCTGGACCCACGCCCGGGCGCGGCTCTCGGTGGCGGGCTTCGCCTCGCTCTACGAAGACCTCATCACCTACGAGTACTACCCGCCCAACCTCGCGCGGCCGTACAACTTCTCGGCGGCCTCGGTGGCGGGGCTGGAGGCCGAGGCGTCGCTGCGCCCGTGGCCGTGGCTGGAGGCGTCGGCCAGCTACACCTTCACCCATTCCGAGAACCTGCGCGACGACCCGCGCTACTACCGCAAGCCGCTGCCCTTCCGCCCCGCGCACCGCCTGCACGCGCGGCTGTCTGGAGGGCCGTGGTTCTTGAAGGCGCGCGCGGAGCTGCTCTTTCAATCAGCGCAGTTCACCAACCGCACCGCCACGCTCTTCGTGCCGGAGCGCGCGCTGGTGAACCTCGGCGTGACGGTGACGCCGTGGCGTCACCCGCGCGTGTGGCTGGCCGCGGAGCTCAAGAATCTGCTCGACGTGCAGACGTGGGACTACGACGGCTATCCGCTGCCCCCGCGCGCCTTTTTTGTGACATGGGGCTTCTCATGGGAGCCCCAGCTTCAGGGAGCAGGACGATGAACCGGATCCTCGTGTGGAAGTTCCTGGCGATGCTCGTGGCGCTGGCGGCGCTCAGCGGTTGTCCTCCGACCGGCGTCGTCTGCAAGCCGGGCACCGAGCCGTGCGGCAACGGCTGCATCGACCCCAGGGCCGACCGCCGCAACTGCGGCGGCTGCGGCAACCAGTGTCAGGCCAACCAGGACTGCGTCGAGAGCGGCGAGACGGCGGCGTGCAGCTGCCGTGCAGGCACCCAGCTGTGCGGCAGCCAGTGCGCGGTGACCAGCTCAGATCCGTCGAACTGCGGCGGCTGCGGCGTGGTCTGCGGCGACGGCCAGGTGTGTGAGGGCGGCGCCTGTCAGGCGGGGTGCTCCGCGGGCCTGCTCCGCTGCGGCTTCTCGTGCGTCGACGCCACGGCCGACGTGGCCCACTGCGGCGGCTGCGACACGGCCTGCGCGCAGGGCCAGGCCTGCCTCGGCGGGGTGTGCGACTACCCCGCGGTGGCCGCCTGTTACTGGAGCGGCCAGCTGGTGGGCTTCGACCCGGAGACGGGCACGCGGGGCCCGCTGTCCGACGTGGGCAGCGCTCCGTCGACGCTGGCGCGGGTGGGCGACACGCTGTTGAGCGCCGACGGCATGGACAACCGGCTCTACGCGGCGCTGCCGTCGCCCTCGGGCGCGTACCAGCAGGTCTCGCGGGCGGTGGCCACCGGCTCGGTGCCCAACCAGGTGCTGGTCGACGGCGAGTACGTCTACGTCGTCAACGCCGGCTCGGGCACGCTGCAGGTGCTGCGGCAGGGCGCCGATGCGGGCGTCATCGAGCTGGGCGAGGGCGTGGCGCCGGCGCTGTCGCTGGGTACGGTGGCGGAGCTCCCCTTCGGCGCCAACACCTTCCCGCAGGGCGCGGTGAAGCTGGGCAGCGCGCTGTGGGTGCCGCTGTACGGCGGCATCGGCGCCGAGGCGGCCGACGCCGGGCAGGTGCTCCAGCTGGTCGACGTGACGGACCCGTTGACGCCGGTGCTGGGGCCGCAGGTGTCGCTCAAGGGCCTCGACCTGCTGCCCTTCGGTGATGCGGGCACGCCGGTGGCGAGGCCGTGGGCGATTGCCCGGCAGGGTGACGACGTCTACGTCGCGCTGTGCAACCTGAACCCCGACACCCACCGGCCCGCGGGCCCCGGCCTGCTGGCGCGGGCGTCCGCCGACGGCGGCCTGAGCGCCATCGACCTGGGCGCCGCCGACTGCCTCAACCCGCAGTGGGTGACGGCGCTGGAAGGCGGCGCGCTCGCCGTCTCCTGCGGTGGTCGGGTGAGCTACGACGCCAACTTCGCGGTGGTGTCGGTGGAGGCCTCGGGCGTGGTGCTGGTGCGCGACGGCGCCCGCGTCGCGAGCTGGAGCGGCGCCTCCTGCGGCGGCGGCGGCGACTGCAAGCCGCTCTTCCCCGGGCGCATGGCCGCGCAGGGCACCCGGCTGTTGGTGTCCGACCAGAACGGCGGGCGGGTGGTGGTGCTGGACACCGCGGGCGATGCGCTGACGCCGGTGCGCAACGTCGCCGACGCGCTGGCGGCCTGTCCGGTGAGCCCCGCCGGGGTGGCCAACGTCTCGGACCTCATCGCCCGCTGAGCGCCGCGTTCACCGCAGCAGAAGCCGGGGGCGCCGACGCCGAGGACGTCGCCGGCGTGGTGTTTCCCCTCGCCTCGAGGTTGTCGCGGCCAGCGCCGAACGTCAGGGGGCCGCGCAGGTGAGGGGGAGCGCGGTGGCTCCGTCGCGCCTCAGAGGTTCTTCATGTCGGCGGCGCAGGCATCCTGCGGAGCCAGTTTGATGAACTGCTGAGCCAGGGCCCTGGCCTTCTCGCGCTCCTTGGGGTCCTTCACCAGGAACTTCGCGTAGTGGCAGTAGGGCGAGGGGTTGTCCTTGTCGGCCGACAGCGCCTTCTCGTAGGCGGAGTTGGCGTTGTCCTTCTCGCCCTTGAGCTCGTACGTCTGGGCGAGCTCGTCGAGCGTCACCGAGGCCATGGCGGAGTCCGCGTAGTACTCCTCGCTGGCCTTCTTGAGCAGCTCCGCGGCGCGGGTGTAGTCCTTCTTGTCGTCGCGGTAGAGCTTGCCCAGCAGCGCGCGCGCCTCGGGGTTCTTGGTCTTCCCGTCGGCCAGCGCCTTCTCCAGCGTCTCGCGGGCGGCGTCGTTCTTCTTCTGCTTGTACTGGGCCTGGCCCAGCATCGAGAGCAGCTTGGGGCTGTTGGGCACCAGCGAGAGCGCCTTCTTCAGCGCCTCTTCTGCCTGCGCCTCGCCGCCTTCCTTGCGCGCGAGCACCTTGGCCAGCTCGACGTGGAACTGCGAGGCCTGAGGGCTCACCGCGATGGCCTTGTTGATTTCGACGGCGGCCTCGTCGAGCTTGCCCTCCCAGGCCAGCCGACGTCCGCGGATGAGCAGCAGCTCCGGGTTGTTCGCGTCGAGGGACAGACCGGCCTTCTCGGCCTCGGCGACCTCCTTGGCGGCGCTCGCGGCGTCGGGCTTCACCCCGGTGCAGTCCTCGAGCTGCTTCTGGAAGCTCTTGTCGGTGTAGAGCGGGATGTCGCGCGACACGCGGCTGACCAGCAGCGCCTTGACGAAGTTGTTGGCGGCCTGCTGGCGCGGAGAGGTGAGCTCCGTCATGCCCGCCAGGTCCTTCACGTTCTTCGCGGCGAGGCAGTAGCCGTTGCCGGGGTTCTCCTGGTCCAGCACCAGGCTGGCCGCGCCCACCAGGCCGTCGGGGTGCTTGTTGTTGCCGTACTTGACGGCGTTGGAGAAGGCCAACAGCGCCTGCTCGCCCGCGCCACGGCGCTGGTGGAGCTGACCCAGGGCCGCGTACACGCGCGGGTCGTCCGGCGCGATGGCCTGGGCCTTCTCCAGCGACTCGCGGGCGCCCTCGAGGTCGCCGGCGTTGGTCTGCAGCATGCCGCGGGTGAGGTAGTAGATGCTGACGTTCTTCTTCTGCGCCTCGGCGGCCTCGATGCGGGCGTTGATGGCCTTGAGGCCCTCTTCGGGCTTGCCGTTGTAATAGGGGAAGAGCGCCTCGGCCGCGTGGAGGTAGGCCGACTCCTCCCTGGCCGCGAGGCCGTCCTGCAGGTGCTTCTCGGCGCGCGAGCGGTTTTCTTCGTCGTGGATGTGCTCGCCCCAGCGCACGGTGTACGCGTAGGCCAACAGGCCGCGGGCGTTGCGGTTGGTCTCGTCGCGGGCGTCGAGCTCCAGCGCGCCCTCGGCCTTCTCGATGGCGCTCTTGTACGCGGCGTAGTTGTCCTTCTTGATTTCCGCCGTCGCCTCGCGAATCGCCTTGTTCGCCTCGCGGGTGTCATCCGCGCGCTTCTTGCCCCAGA
>CALNBU010000470.1 GCA_937875615.1 uncultured Archangium sp. | reverse complement strand
GTCCCACGACTGCGCGCCGGCGTCGGCGTTCGCGAACCGCACGGCGAAGCGCGCGTCGCTGGCGTTGCGTGCCTGGAGGTCGGGCACCGAGAGCGAGAGCTCGTAGTCGCCCGGCGTCGCGTCGGCCGGAAGCTGTACGTCGATGGCGATGGTGGTCGACGTCGTCGCCTGCGCCGGGAGCGAAGAGAGCAGTGTCGCGCTGCGCCCTTCGAGGCGCGCCGCGCCGTGTCGCCGCTGCAGGCTCACGACCAGCGGGCGCGCGCTGAACAACCTCGCCCAGCCGACGTTGCGCACCCCCACCTCGACGCGCACCGTGGTGCCTGCGTGCGCCCGCGCCGGGTGCGAGAGCGAGTCGAGCTGCAGTCGGTAGCCCATCTGTCGCGTCACCTCGTCGTAGCAACCGCCGGTGCGCCAGGCGGCGAAGAAGTCCGCGAAGTACGCGCTGTTCAAGTACGTCAGGTGGTACTGCGCGCCCTCGGCGAGAACGTCGTCGCAGCTGGTGCGCAGGGGCCGGTCGGCGTCGCAGGTCTCTCCGCCGAAGACGCCCAGCGCGGAGCGCGCCGCGACGTACGTGCGCTCTTCAGCAGCGGCGTAGGTGCCGGTGTCGGAGGGGCCAGAGAGCCAGCAGTCGTTGTGCACCCCGGCGCGCGGCTGCTGCGCGGCGTCCGGGTACCACTTGATGAGGTCTCCCGGGTACCGGAACTGCACCTGCATGTCGCTCGGGACGGCGGCGAAGATGGCGTCGCGTACGATGAGGCGGTTCGCGTCGGCCTGCGCCTGCGTCACCCCGGCGTTGGTCATGTAGCCGTACGAGTTGGAGTGCTTCGAGCTGTGCCACTCGCCCCACGCGCCGATGAAGCCGGCCTGGAAGTGCGCGATGGCGTCGGCGTTGTCGGCCAACACCGGCGCGAGCTGGGCGAGGTGCGAGGCGATGTGCGTGGCGGGCGCGTCGTTGCCGCCCTCGGAGTAGTCGTAGAAGAAGCGCAGCACCGCCTTCATGCCGTGGCCGCGAAGCGTCTGCAGGCGCGCGTCGAGCTCCGTGAGGAACGCGGAGGGCAGCGGGACCTCCCGGTAGCGGCTGAGGTCCGTCGGCGCGTAGGCGAGGCGCACGCCGCCGGCGAAGGCGTCGTCGAGCGCGTCTCCGTCGAGCGACGAGCCGAAGTCGGCGCTCGCCCAGACGTACCAGCCGCGTTCGGGGTTCGGAATCTGCGCCGTGGTGGCCGTGAAGGTGGTGGTGACGAGCGTGGCGCCGGCGTCGGCGCCCGCGCCCGCGTCCACGTCGACGGTGGCGCCGGCGTCGGGGACCTCCGAGACCTGGCTGGAGCAGCCGACGACGAGCACGACGGCGATGAGCAGGGTGGCGCGCATGGCGCGTGATTCTGGCGCGACCCGGAGTCGGTGTCCCTGGTGGTGAGGCGTCGTCGCGGGACGCCCCGCCGCGGCGCGCGTCAGGGCGCCACGCACAGCACCAGCGACCACTCGCCGAGCGAGCCGCTGAAGGAGCTGGCGTCGTCCACGGCCCTGAACTGCCAGGTGCCGTTGGGCGAGAGACCGGCGAAGCCGCTGAGCGAGGTCTCCGGCGCGAAGCAGCCGGTGAAGGGCGCGGCGCCGGAGCTTTTGTTTTCCTCGGCCATTGCCGAGTGGGTCG
>CALNBU010000469.1 GCA_937875615.1 uncultured Archangium sp. | reverse complement strand
CTTGGCCAGGCCCAACGCAAAGAAGGCGGCGCTGCGCTCGTCGATGACCGACCACACCTTCACCTCGGGGCGGTCGCTGGCGGCCAACGCCAACGGCGTCGAGCGGCTCCCGGGCGCCACCACCACATGGCGGACGCCGCGCGCCACCAGCGCGCCGATCAACGTCGCCGCCCAGCGCTGATTGAGTGTCATGGCACCTCCGCGTGAGCGCCGTGTCCATACGCCGGGCTCAGCGCCCAGGACTTCCGCTCGGTCTCGTCCCACTCGGCCTCGGCGGTGCTGCCTGACACCACCCCCGCCCCGACGAACAGCTGCGCGCGATCGCCGTCGAGCAGCGCCGACCGCAACCCCACCGCCAGCGTCACCCCACCCGCGCCCTGCGCGCCGACGGCGCCGGCGTACCACCCTCGCGCGAAGCCCTCGTGGCGCCGCAGCCACGCCACCGAGAAGTCCTTCGGAGTCCCCGCCACCGCCGGCGTGGGATGGAGCGCGCGAGCCACCGTCAGCGCGTCGAACTCTGGATGGAGCCGGGCGCGCACCGGCGTGAAGAGGTGCTCGACGTTGGCCAGAGACTTCACCACCGGCGCGGCCGGCACCTGCACCTCCGCGGCGAACGGCGCGAGCGACGCCCGGATGCCGTCCACCACCGCGCGATGTTCCCGGAGCTCCTTCTCGCTGCGCAGGAGCCGCTCGCCCTGGCCCTTCGCCGCCGTGCCCGCCAGCGCGTCGATGGACACCGACGTCCCCGAGGACTCCAGCAGCGTCTCTGGCGAGGCGCCGATGAAGGCCCGGCCGTCGTCGCCGCGCACCAGGAAGATCCAGCAACCCGGGTGCCGCGCCTCCAGCGCCTTCAGCAACGTCCGCTCCGAGCCCTCGAAGTCTGCGTCCACCACCCGCGCCAGCACCAGCTTGCTGCAGCGCCCTTCGCGCAACGTCTCCAGGGCGCTTTCGACCAGCGCATCCCACGGCGCGCGCGCGCCGGGACGGGCGAGAAGCCGCGGCGGCGTGCTCGTCGGCGCCACCTCGGTCACCGCGTCGAGCCGGGCCATCAACGCCTCCGCCGGGACGCCATCAGGTCCGAAGGCCGCCAGCCACGACCGGGCGCCGTCCCACCAAGCCAGGACCTCGGGCAACACCCAGCGCTCCGTGGGAAACCCGCGCCAGGGCCGCGCGTCGTCGAAGGCCCAACCGCCGAACCATGGCCCCGGCGGCGCCACGGGAGGCGGCGGCCCCAGCCAGCGCACCGCGCCGCATCGGATCCCACCCTGCGCGACGCCCAACCCCGCGGCCCACACCGCGCGCGAGGGGTTCGCCCAGTACAGCGACAGCGGCTGGGGCCCGATGCGCAACAGCGCGCCCAGCTCCGCGGGCCTCGCGAGCGCGACGAACGTCTCTGTGGCCGACCCGGTGCTCACGGCTTGCAGGTTGCCTTCTATGGCAACGTCGCTATAGATGCAGCACCAAGTTCAAGGTGGCTTGAACTCATTGAACAGGAGCGACGTGTGACAGCGACCAGGGTGCTCAAGAGCGGCGGAGAAGCGGTGCGCGTCTCCCTCGGCCACGGCGTCACGCTGGGCGGCGGTGACTTCGTGGTCATGGCCGGGCCCTGCGCCATCGAGAGCGTCGAGCAGCTCGACAAGGCCTCGGCGGCGGTGAAGACGCGCGGGGCGCACGTGCTGCGCGGCGGCGCCTTCAAGCCCCGCACCTCTCCGTATTCCTTTCAGGGGCTGGGCGAGATGGGCCTCAAGCTGCTCCACGAGCAGGGGCGCAAGCTGCGCCTCCCCGTGGTGAGCGAGGTGATGGACGTCTCCCAGCTGCCGCTGATGCTCGAGTACGTCGACGTGCTCCAGGTCGGCGCGCGCAACATGCAGAACTTCTCGCTGCTCCGCGAGATCGCCAGGACCAGGCGGCCGGTGGTGCTCAAGCGCGGCTTCGGCGCCACCCTGGAGGAGTGGCTGCTGGCGGCGGAGTACCTGCTCGACGGCGGGAATGATCAGGTGGTGCTGTGCGAGCGCGGCATCCGCAGCTTCGACACCACGCTGCGCAACACGCTCGACCTCGCGGGCATGGCCTGGGTGAAGGAGCGCAGCCGGCTGCCGGTCATCGTCGACCCCTCGCACTCCACCGGCGTCCGCAGCCTGGTGGTGCCCATGGCCCTCGCCGCCGCGGCCGCCGGCGCCGACGGCGTGTTGATCGAGGTGCACCCCACGCCCGACACCGCGCTGTGCGACGGGCCACAGGCGTTGACGCCGGAGCTGTTCGGCTCGCTCATGCAGACCCTCCCCGCGGTGCTGGGCGCCACCGGCCGCAAGCTGGGCGGGGCAGAGCCGCTGGCGGCGGTGGGAGGTGCGCGATGAGTGAGCAGGTCCACCGCATGTTCAGCGAGCTCGCGCCGAAGTACGACGCCATCAACGACGCGCTCTCGCTCGGCATCCACCGCGGGTGGCGCAAGGTGGCCGTGCGCCTCTCCGGCGCGCGCCCCGGCGACGCGGTGCTGGACTGCGCCACGGGCACCGGAGATCTCGCCATCGCCTTCAAGCGGGCGGTGGGCGCGGGGGAGGTCATCGGCACCGACTTCAACGCCGACATGCTGTCCTTCGCGCCCATGAAGGCGCAGAAGGAGGGCCTCGACATCACCTTCGAGGTCGCCGACGCGATGAAGCTGCCCTACGCCGACGGCCGCTTCACCATCGCCTCCATCTCCTTCGGCATCCGCAACGTCGATGACCCGCGCGCCTGCGCCGCGGAGCTGGGCCGGGTGGTGAAGTCCGGCGGGCGGGTGGTGGTGCTGGAGTTCGGTCAACCCAGCGGGATCTTCGGCGCCAGC
>CALNBU010000468.1 GCA_937875615.1 uncultured Archangium sp. | reverse complement strand
AGGTGGTGTACGTGATGGCGCAGATGCTCCGCGGCGCCAACGCGCTGGAGGTGGTGGGCAACCTCGAGGCCCGGATGCAGAAGGTGCGCGCGGCGCTGCCGGCCGACGTGAAGGTGGACCTGGTCTACGACCGCAGCGTGCTGGTGAAGGGCACGCTGCGCACGGTGGCGAAGAACCTGCTCGAGGGCGGCCTGCTGGTGATGGCGGTGCTGTTCCTCTTGCTGGGCAGCTTGCGCGCGGGCCTGCTGGTGGCCTCGGCGATTCCGCTCTCCATGTTGTTCGCCACCGCGGCGATGACCGCGCTGGGCATCCCCGGGAACCTGATGTCGTTGGGCGCGGTCGACTTCGGGCTGCTGGTCGACGGCGCGGTGGTGATGGTGGAGAGCCTCTTCCACGTGCTGGCGCTGATGCCGCGTGGACAGCTCGACGCCATGGACCGCGCGGCGCTGCGCGGGCACGTGCGCGAGACCTCCGGGCGGGTGGGGCGGCCGGTGTTCTTCTCGGTGCTCATCATCCTCCTGGTGTACGTGCCGGTGCTGGCGCTCAGCGGCGCCGACGGGAAGCTCTTCCGGCCCATGGCGCTGACGGTGGTGTTCGCGCTCGCCGCGTCGCTGGTGCTCTCGCTCACCTTCATTCCCGCGGCGGCGGCGCTGTTCCTCCGCCCCCGCGACGTGCCGACGCGCGAGCCGCTGTTGGTGCGGCTCCTCGAGCGGCTCTACCCGCCGCTGCTCTCGTGGTGGGCGGCGCGCCCGGCGCTGGTCGCGGCCTTCGCGGCGCTGGGGCTGGTGGTCGGCGGCGCGATGCTGGCGCACCTGGGCACGGAGTTCACGCCGCAGCTGAACGAGGGAGACCTGGTGCTGCAGAACGCGCGGCGCCCGGACATCTCGCTGGATCAGAGCGTGAAGGATGGCCTGGCGCTGGAGCGCGCGCTGGGGGAGGCCGCGCCGGAGGTGCGGCAGGTGGTCTCGCGCATCGGGAGCCCCGCGGTGGCGACGGACCTGATGGGCCTCGAGCAGGCCGACGTCTTCATCCAGCTGACGCCGCGGGAGTCCTGGCGTCCGGGGCTCACCCTGGACGCGCTCATCGCGCAGCTCGACGCGGCCATCGAGCGGGCGCAGCCCGGGCTGGAGCGCGCCTTCACCCAGCCGATTCAGATGCGCTTCAACGAGCTGCTGGGCGGCTCGGTGACCGACGTCGCCGTCAGTGTGTACGGCGAAGAGCTCGGGCAGATAGCGGAGGTGGCCCAGCGGGTGCG
>CALNBU010000467.1 GCA_937875615.1 uncultured Archangium sp. | reverse complement strand
TCTTCGCAACAACTTCGTCGGCATCAAGTCGCCCAACCCGTTCTGGCTCGCGTCGGCGCCGCCGGCCAACAGCGGCCCCCAGATCATGCGCGCCTTCGACGCTGGCTGGGGCGGCGCGGTGTGGAAGACGCTCGGCGACCCGGTCACCAACGTGACCTCGCGCTTCTGGGCCAACGACTACGGCAACACGCGCATGATGGGCCTCAACAACATCGAGCTCATCACCGACCGTCCGCTGGAGGTGAACCTCAAGGAGATGTACGAGGTCAAGAAGCGCTACCCGAAGCACACCATCATCGCCTCGCTGATGGTGGAGACGCGGGAGAACTGGAAGGAGATCATCAAGCGCGCCGAGGACACCGGCGCCGATGGCCTCGAGCTCAACTTCGGCTGCCCGCACGGCATGTGCGAGCGCGGCATGGGCAGCGCCGTCGGCCAGGAGCCGAAGGTGCTCGAAGAGATCACCCGCTGGGCGATGGAGTACGCGCGCACGCCGGTCATCATCAAGCTGACGCCCAACACCGGCGACATCAACGAGCCCGGCGAAGCGGCGGCGCGCGGCGGGGCGCCGGCCATCTCGCTCATCAACACCATCAAGTCGCTGCTGGGCGTGGACCTGGACCGCATGGTGCCCAACCCGCGCGTCGGCACGCAGTCGACCAACGGCGGCTACTGCGGCCCGGCGGTGAAGCCCATCGCGCTCTACATGATGAGCCAGCTCGCCAAGAACCCGGCGACGAAGCACATGGCCATCTCCGGCATCGGCGGCATCAGCAACTGGCGCGACGCGGCGGAGTTCATCGCGCTGGGCGCCACGTCGGTGCAGGTCTGCACCGCGGTGATGCACTACGGCTACCGCATCGTGGAGGACATGGCCGAGGGCCTGTCGGACTTCCTCGACAGCAAGGGCATGAAGTCGGTGATGGAGCTGCGCGGCCAGGCCGTGGGTGCCTACGCCGAGTGGGGCGAGCTGGACCTCAACTACAACCTCAAGGCGCGCATCAACCCGGACACCTGCATCGGCTGCAACCTCTGCCACACGGCCTGCATGGACGGCGCGCACCAGTGCATCTTGATTCCCGGCCGCACGCACGAAGCGCACGTGAAGGCCGGCCACACGCACATCCCGGCCTCGATTCCCGAGGTGCCGGTGAAGGCCGCGGGCGCGGTGGGGCGCTTCCTGCCGGTCATCGATGACGTGGAGTGCGTGGGCTGTAACCTCTGCCACCTGGTGTGCCCGGTGCCCGGCACCATCACCATGCAGGAGGTGCCCGGCACCATCGGCAAGTCGGAGACGTGGAACGACCGCGTGGCGCAGGGGCGAGACATCAACCCCGGCGCGATGGAGTCGACGCTCAAGCGTCGGGGGTTGGCGAAGTAACCAGACGTCCGCGCGCCCCGTGGCGGGGCGTGCGGGCGGCTACTGGGTCAGCGCGTTGGTGACGTTCTGCCAGGCCCGGCGGTTGGCGGCGCCCATCTTCTCGAGCTGCTCGCGCAGCCGCTGGGCCTCTTCGGCCTTCTGCTTCTCGGTCTCGGCGGCGGAGACCTCCTTGTCGCTCATCGCCTTCTCCCGGGCGTTGAGGTCGGCCTCGCGGGCGTCGAGCTCCTGCGTGCGCACCGCGCACGCGTCGCAGCGCTGGGGCTGCGCCTCGGGCACGTTCTCGACGTTGGCGGCGCGGACCGTGCCGCGCTTGCCCTTGATGACCTGAATCTTCGCCTGAGAGAGCGACAGCGAGAGCACGAACGCGGTGAGGGTCAACATGGAGCCGAGCCTAGCGCACTTCTTTCAGGGGGCCGCGGGCGCCGCGCCCTCTTCGGGCGGTATCAACTGCGGCGGCGGGGGCTGCCGCGCCCGCGCCGCGCGCACCGCCGAGAGGTAGTGCGACTTGCGCGAGCGCGCCGAGGCCTGCTCGTAGGCGCCGAGCGCGCCCACCCAGTCGCCCTTGCCCTCGCAGGCCACGCCCAGGTCGTACCAGGCGCCGTCCAGCTCCGGTTGCTCGCGGGTGAGCTGCGAGAAGTAGGCGACGGCGCCATCCCAGTTCGACGAGAGCAGCATGTTGACGCCGGGCGAGAGCGCCCCGCCGTCTTCGAGCTGGAGTCGCACCTGCTCCCGCCCGGGGAGCAGCGTGCTCGCGAAGGTGTCGGCGATGCCCTCGGCGGCGCTCGCCACCAGCTGGCCCGCGTCGCCCTGACGGCCGTTCCGCGTAGCGGAGAAGTCCCAGTCGTACACCGGCTCGCCCTGCGTCGGGGTGACCAGCACCCGCGCCTTGAGCCGCACCCGGGCCATGGCGCCGGAGTCGGTCATCCGGCCGTTGACCTCCGACTCCAGCAGCTCCACCGTCATCGCGCCGTCGCCACAGGGGGCCGGGGTGCACACGGTGAAGCCCAGCTGCTGCAGCCGCGCGCGCAGCGCGATGGCCACCGCCGGGTGCGTGGGCACGGGAATCGGAATCTCTCCGCGGAGCAGGCCGCCCATCACCGCCTGCTGCGCCACGTTCTTCATGTCGGACCTCGCGTCGAGGCTCAGGCTGCGCAGCGGCTCCAGCGAGGCGCGCGGCGGGAGTTGGCGGTTGTAGCGGAGCGTCGGCGCGCAGCCCAGGGCGAGCGCGGCGATGAAGAGCGAGGCGAAGGAGCGCATGGAGCCATGGACTGTAGCGCGCGGCCTCTGGTCCGCGTGTTAGGAGAAATGCACGATGGCATTCACCTTCACCGAGCTGCTGCCGCTGGGCCACGACGAGACGCCGTGGCGACTGCTGACCCGCGATTACGTCTCGACCTTCGAGGCCGAGGGGAAGACCTTCCTCAAGGTCGACCCGCAGGCGCTGACGCTGTTGACGAAGACCGCGATGCGCGACATCGCGCACCTGCTGCGGCCGGGGCACCTGGGGCAGCTGCGGAAGATTCTCGAAGACCCCGAGTCCTCGAACAACGACAAGTTCGTGGCGCTCGACCTGCTCAAGAACGCTGGCATCGCTGCGGGCGGGGTGTTGCCCATGTGCCAGGACACCGGCACCGCCATCATCAAGGGCAAGAAGGGCCAGTACGTCTTCACCGGCGGCGGCGACGAAGAGGCCATCGCGAAGGGCGTGTACGCCACCTACACCGAGACCAACCTGCGCTACTCGCAGCTCGCGCCGCTGACGATGTACGAGGAGAAGAACACCGGCAGCAACCTCCCGGCTGAAATCAAGCTCTCGGCCACCGACGGCGAGGCCTACAAGTTCCTCTTCATGGCCAAGGGCGGCGGCTCGGCCAACAAGAGCTACCTGTTCCAGGAGACCAAGGCGCTCCTCAACCCCACCTCGCTGCTCAAGTTCCTCCAGGACAAGCTGCCGTCGCTGGGCACCGCGGCCTGTCCGCCGTACCACCTCGCGGTGGTGGTGGGCGGCACCTCGGCGGAGACCTGTCTGGAGACGGCCAAGCTGGCCTCGGCGCGCTACCTCGACAGCCTGCCCACCAGGGGCTCGCCGACGGGCCACGGCTTCCGCGACGTGGAGCTGGAGGGCCAGGTGCACAAGCTGACGCAGAAGCTGGGGCTGGGCGCGCAGTTCGGCGGCAAGTACTTCTGCCACGACGTGCGGGTCATCCGCCTGCCGCGGCACGGCGCCTCGTGCCCGGTGGCCATCGCGGTGAGCTGCTCCGCCGACCGCCAGTGCCTGGGGAAAATCACCAGAGACGGCGTCTTCATCGAAGACCTGGAGCACGACCCCGCGAAGTACCTGCCGGAGGTCGACGAGGCCGCGCTGGGCGGCGAGGTGGTGCCGGTCGACCTGAACCAGCCGATGGCCGACATCCGCGCGCTGCTCTCGAAGTACCCGGTGAAGACGCGGCTCTCGTTGTCAGGGCCGCTCATCGTGGCGCGCGACATCGCGCACGCGAAGTTGAAGGAGCAGCTCGACGCCGGCCAGGGCCTGCCGCAGTACCTGAAGGACCACGCCGTCTACTACGCGGGCCCCGCGAAGACGCCGACGGGCATGGCGTCAGGAAGCTTCGGCCCCACCACCGCCGGGCGCATGGACTCCTACGTCGACGCCTTCCAGGCGGCGGGCGGCAGCATGGTGATGCTGGCCAAGGGCAACCGCAGCAAGGCCGTCACCGACGCGTGCAAGAAGCACGGCGGCTTCTACCTCGGCAGCATCGGCGGCCCGGCCGCGCGCCTGGCGCAGGACTGCATCAAGAAGGTCGAGGTGCACGAGTTCCCCGAGCTGGGCATGGAGGCGGTGTGGCGCATCGAGGTCGTCGACTTCCCTGCCTTCATCGTGGTCGATGACAAGGGCAACGACTTCTTCGCCAGCCTGCTGCCTCCGGGGACCAAGGCCTGACGGAAGCCCGCGTCGCGTTGTGATGGACGCGGGCCGCGCGCGGGGGCTCAGCCGAAGACGGCGGACAGCTTGTCGAGGACGGCCTGCTCGGCCTGGCTGACGCGGAAGGCCACGCCGAGGAAGCCGCCCGACACCTCGGCCACCACGCGCGCGCGCTGCAGCACCGTGGCCTTGAGCAGCTCGCGGTCGGAGGCCGACAGCTGCGAGGCCAGCGCCTTCGTGTACTCGGCCCACAGCTCGAACCAGTGCGGCTCGGGCTTCTGCGCCAGCCAGGTGTTGAGGTAGCCCTCGGCGGCGGAGCCCGCCTCGATGCCCAGGGTCTTCGCCAGCTCGCCCACCACCTTCTTTTCCTTCTGGTCGAAGCTGCCGTCGGCCCAGGCCACGGCCACCACCGGGTAGAGCGAGAGCACCAGGGTGGCGGCGCCGCCCACGTTGAGGCCGGTCAGCGCGTCGAGCAGCTTCTCGTCGGAGATGCCGGTGAGGCGCTGCAGCTCTTCCCGGGTGGCCTTCGCCTGCGCGGCGGCGGCCAGCTTCGCGGTCAGCTCCTTGTTCTGCTTCGAGAAGAACTCTTCTTCGAGGGCGCGGCGGCGGTCATCGAGCGTGTCAGACATGGCGCCACCTCATGCCAGCGGCGTGGGTGCGGTTCAACTCTCAACGAGGGGCCCGACCACCCTGAAGAGCGGCACCGGCTGCGCCTTGCCCTTGAGCTGCGCGGGCGCCAGGGGCTCGAGCTGGAAGAGCGCTTCGACCGAGCTCGCGGTCAAGCCACCCACCAGCAGCTCCCGCGGCGCCGCCTGTGCGCACAGGCGGCTGGCGGTGTTCACCGTGTCACCGATGCAGGTGTACTCGGTGCGGCGCGCCGAGCCGATGCTGCCCGCCAGCACCTGGCCGGTGTTGAGGCCCACGCCCAGCTCGAAGGGTGGCTCCAGGGGCTGCGCCTCGTTGAGGCGGCGCACCTCGTCAAGCATCTGCAGGGCGGCGCGCACCGCCCGAGGCGCGTCGTCGTCGTGGCGCACCGGCGCGCCCCACACCGCCATCAGCCCATCGCCGAGGAACTTGTCGAGGGTGCCGCCGTGCTCCAGCACCGCGTCGGCCAGGCGTCCCAGCACGGCGTTGAGCCGGCGCATCACCTCGCCCGGCGTCCTGTTCTCGGCGAAGGCGGTGAAGTTGCGCAGGTCGGCGAAGAGCACCGTCACCAACCGCTGCTCGCCGGTCAGCACCACCTCGCCGCTGCGCAGCACCTCCTCCACCACCGCGTCGGAGGTGTAGCGGGCGAAGAGCCGCCGCACGCGGTCGGTCTCCCGGGTGCGCCGCAGCACGGTCTCCACGCGCAGGCGCAGCTCCTCCATCGACGCGCCCTTGCTGACGTAGTCGTCGGCGCCCTCTCGCAGCCCGGCCAGCTTCGCCGACTCCGCGTCGTTGGCGGTGAGGATGATGACCGGCACGTCGCCGCGCGGGCCGTTCTTCAGCCGGCGGCAGACCTCGCTGCCGTCGATGCCGGGCATGCCCATGTCGGTCAGCACCAGGTCGGGCCGCAGCGCGTCGAGCTGCTCCAGCGCGAGAAAGGGGTCGGAGAAGCAGGTGACGGTGTAGCCCTGCGCGGTGAGCGCCTCTTCGACCAGGGCCAGCGCGAGGTCGCTGTCGTCGATGACGGCGAGGTGCGCGCCGCGGTGCAGGGGAGCCTCCCGGGGCTCGGGGCGGGGCCCGTCGGCGAGCGCCATGCGCTGCTGCAGCCCCAGCGCCTCGTAGAGCTGCTTGTGCAGGAGCGCGCCGGTGTTCACCAGGAGCTCGCCCAGCCGGCGGCCGGAGCTTTGCTGCTCCTGCAGGGCGCCGTCGAGCTGCTCGCGCGTGACGTAGCGCAGGCCCATGAGAATCTCGCCCAGCGGCGGCTTGTCGAGCACCGCGGTGTCTCCGTCGCGCACCGCGAGGGACAGTGCGCGCTGAAGCTGGGCGCGGGTGAGGAAGCCCAGCGACAGCAGCGACTCGCCCACGCGGTTGCCGGTCAACGGCTGCAATGCCAACGCCTGGTCGACCTGACTGCGGGTGACGAAGCCCATAGAAATCAGGAAGTCGCCGAAGCGCTGGACGGAGTCACTCACGGGGCAGGCGCGAGTGTAGCAGGCCGCCGCGAAAACCTCAGTGGCCCAGGCGGGTGAAGGCGAGGACAATCTCCAGGAGAATCAACAGCACCACCATGGTCTCCAGCGTCAGCGCGCGGCCGGTGTCGACCTCGCCCTTCATCAGCTCGTAGATCTGCTGGAGCAGGCGGTGTTTGCGCGAGACCTGCGCCGTCCACTGCACCACGCGCAGCTGCTTCAGCGCCGCCTCGTAGACGCGCGCGAGGTACACGTCGCCGACAATCTTGAGCACGTTCTCCACGCGCTCCAGGAAGCTGGAGAGCTCGATGAGGGTGCGCAGCTGCTCGCGCATGGCCTGCTTGTAGGGCGAGCGGAGCAGCGAGCTGTGCTGGCGTCCCACCACCTCGTACATGCGGGCCAGCTCCTGGTCGAGCACCTGGTCGTAGTAGCGGAGCTCCAGCAGCTGGGCGTTGGCGATCTCCAGCAGGTCGACCACGTCCTCGCTGCCCGAGGGCTCGTAGACCAGCGCCGCGTTCCACTCGATGACCACCAGGTCTTCGGGCGTGTAGCTGAAGTGGTGCCCGAGCACCTCGGCCTCCTCCGCGGCCGAGAGGCGGGGCTCGCGCTGCTCGCCGAGCAGCAGTCGCGCCAACCCGGGCGCGGCGAGCACCTCGTCGGCGCTGGTGGCGCCTCCGAAGCGGCGCACGAAGACGACGGTGTAGCCCTCGTTCTGGTCCCAGCGGTGGGGCGCGCGGTGCGCCGGCGCCAGCGTGCGGCTCAGCTTGTTCACCTCGTCGAGGGCCAGCGCGTCGAGCGCGCGGCTGTCGTAGAGTTCGTCGGCCAGCGGCGTCAGCGTCTCGAAGGTGCTGCCGGCCTCCACCGGCACCTGCACGGTGATGGAGATGGCGCCGTGGTGGAACAGCGTGGCCTCCACGCGCACCGCGCGCTCGCCGCCGCCCACGGAGAGGCGCCGCGGGCCGAGCGCCACCAGCAGCGGCGGCTCCGAGAGCTGCAGGTATTCGCTGCCCTCGCGGCGGAGCGAGAGGCGCCGCGGGTCGGCGCCGCCCTGGGTGATGAGCGCCAGACAGCGCTCGAGGTCGAGGGTGTCGGCCACGTCGAAGATGCGCGTGCAGCGCAGCTCGCCGTCGGCCACCGTCAGCACGCGGGGGCTCCGCTCTTCTGCTCCCACACGCCGCGCGCCCGGAACACCTTCTCGACGTAGCGCGCGTGCAGGTCGAAGAGCGGCGCCGCCACCGCCTCGCCCTCCAGCAGGGCGATGGCCTCGGCGATGGCCTCCAGCGTGGAGCGCCCTTCTTCGAAGGTCGACGCGCGCAGGCGCAGCACCCGCTCACCCAGCGGCTTGGGCGGCAGCGCCAGCCGGGGCGCGGCGTGGAGCGCGGGGAGCTTGCCGTACATCTTCCGCGTCTGACGCCAGGTGCCGTCGAGCACCACCAGCCGGGTCACCGCTGGCCAGGGCGGCTGCGCGGCGTCGCCGGGGAAGAGCAGGTGGGCGCCGTCGGTGTGGGGTGGAAGCAGCGAGCGCGCCGGCTCGCTGTCTTCGCCGTAGTCGAGGAGCTTCAGGCCCGGGAGCGCCAGGGCGGCGATGCGCGCGGTCCCCGTGGACTTCCAGCCCTCCTTTTCGTGGCGCACCACCACCAGCTCGGTGCGGGTCTCCACCCGGGGGACCTCCGCGCAGATGCAGTGGGCGTGGAGGATGAGGCAGCGGGGGCAGCGGCCG
The DNA here is from genome assembly GCA_937875615.1 of uncultured Archangium sp. GTDB lineage: Bacteria > Myxococcota > Myxococcia > Myxococcales > Myxococcaceae > Archangium_A. Next base: position 6,286 of record CALNBU010000467.1, on the reverse strand, counting down.
GGCGCGCCGGCGGCGGTGAAGGAGCGCACGGCAGGTTACTTGAGGGTGTCGAGGTACTCGCGCAGCAGCTCCACCGACTGCCGGCCGTCTTTGCCGGCGAGGTCCACCGTGAGCTTGTCGCTCTTGAGCGAGAGCGTGAGGGTGCGGCTGCCGTCGGTGAAGCGCACCGTGCCGCCCTCGGCGTCCTTGACCTTGAGCCGCGCGCCGCCGGCGGCGTCGTGGCGGGTGGCCACCAGCGCGTAGAGGGTGACGGAGGTGACCCTGGTGCGGTCGCTGCCGGTGGTGGTCTCCAGCACCGCCGTGCCGCCGCCCACCAACCGCACCGTGACGTACCGGGGGTTGCCGTCTTTGGCGGCCGTCTTCCAGGCGCCCTCGAGGCCCTTGAGCTTCTCGAAGACGGCGGCCCCGTCAGGAGCCGACAGCGACAGCGCGACGAGCAGAGAGAGGGCGGCCATGGGCCGGAGAGTCTACCCGTTGGTGGCCCGCTGTCACCGCCCGGCCGTCAGCCACTCCTGCAGCGGCCGGTAGGTGCGGGGGCCGCGGGCCTGCGCCTCGAGCGCGCCGACGCCCATGCGCGCCGCCTCCATGGTGGTGAAGTAGGGGAGGCCCCGCGTCAGCGCTTCGCGGCGGATGGCGTAGGAGTCGCCGATTTCCTTCTTGCCCGCGGTGGTGTTGATGACGAGGGCAATCTCCTTCGCCGCCATGCGGTCGATGATGTGCGGGCTGCCCTCGCGCACCTTGTTGATGCGCTCGGCGCCGATGCCCTTCCGCTGCAGGTAGTCGAGCGTCCCGCCGGTGGCGCAGAGCGTGAAGCCCAGGGCCCGCAGGCGCCGCGCGAGGTCCACCAGCCCCGGCTTGTCGTCGTCCTTGACCGAGACGAAGACCACGCCGCTGTCGGGCAGGCGGGAGCCAGAGGCCAGCTGAGAGCGGGCGAAGGCGCCGTGCACGGTGCTGTCGAGGCCCATCACCTCGCCGGTCGACTTCATCTCCGGCCCGAGGATGACGTCGGTGTTGGGGAAGCGCGCGAAGGGGAAGACGCTCTCCTTTACCGCGTAGTGCTTGAACTCGGGGTCGCTGTGGAGGCCCTGCTTCGCGAGCGGCACGCCGGCCATGCACAGCGCCGCCACCTTGGCCAACGGCACCCCGGTGGCCTTGGCGATGAAGGGCACGGTGCGCGAGGCGCGGGGGTTCACCTCGAGCACGTAGATGGCCTTGCCCTGCACCGCGAACTGCACGTTCATCAGTCCCACCACGTTCAGCTTCGCGGCGAGCGCCACCGAGATGTCCTTGAGGCGCTCCACCACCTCGGGCGCCAGCGAGTGCGGAGGCATCACGCAGGCCGCGTCGCCGGAGTGCACGCCGGCCTCCTCCACGTGCTCCAGGATGCCGCCCACGATGGCCGCCCCGGTGGCGTCGCGCACCAGGTCGAGGTCGACCTCGGTGGCCGACTGGAGGAAGCGGTCGACCAGCACCGGGTGGTCGGGCGAGGCCTGCACCGCCTCGCGCATGTAGCGCTCCAGGTCGGCGCGGTCGTACACCACCTCCATGGCGCGGCCGCCCAGCACGTAGCTGGGGCGCACCATCACCGGGTAGCCGATGCTCTCGGCGACGCGGTAGGCCTCCTCGGGGCTGCGGGCCACGCCGTTCTCGGGCTGACGCAGCCGCAGCTCGTCCACCAGCTTCGCGAAGCGCTCGCGGTCTTCGGCCTGGTCGATGGCGTCGGGCGCGGTGCCGAGGATGGGCACGCCGGCCTGCTCGAGCGCGGTCGACAGCTTGAGCGGCGTCTGGCCGCCGAACTGCACGATGACGCCCAGCGGCTTCTCGCGGTGCAACACCTCCAGCACGTCTTCGAGCGTCAGCGGCTCGAAGTACAGGCGGTCGGAGGTGTCGTAGTCGGTGGACACCGTCTCGGGGTTGCAGTTGACCATGATGGTCTCGAAGCCCGCGTCGCGGAGCGCGAAGGCGGCGTGCACGCAGCAGTAGTCGAACTCGATGCCCTGCCCGATGCGGATGGGCCCGCTGCCGAGGATGACGATCTTCTTGTTGGCGGTCGGCGGCGCCTCGTCTTCCTCTTCGTACGTCGAGTAGAGGTACGGGGTGTAGGCCTCGAACTCCGCGGCGCAGGTGTCGACGCGCTTGTAGACGGGCCGCAGCCCACGCTTCCACCGCGCCTCGCGCACCGCCGCCTCGGGGAGCCGCAGGGCCTTGCCCAGCTGCGCGTCGGAGAAGCCCAGCGACTTGAGGCGCTTGAGCTCCGCGTCGCTCAGCGCGTCGAGGGAGCCCAGCGCGACCAGCGCGTTGAACTCTTCGACCAGCGACGCGAGCTGCCGGAGGAACCAGGGGTCCATCGCGGTGAGCGCCTGCACGTCCTCCACCGTCAGGCCGGCCTGGAACGCCTCGAGCACCGCGGCGGGTCGCTCGGGTGTGGGCACGCGCAGCAGCGCCTCGCGCTCGGCGGCGGTGCGGCCCGCGGCCTCCTCTCTGGAGGGGATGGGCAGGGCGTTCTGCTCGAGCGAGCGCAGGGCCTTGAGGTACGACTCGCGGAAGGTGCGGCCGATGGCCATCACCTCGCCCACGCTGCGCATCATGGTGCCCAGGGTGCGCGGGCTGCGGGGGAACTTCTCGAAGTTGAACCTGGGGACCTTCACCACCACGTAGTCGATGGTCGGCTCGAAGGAGGCCGGCGTGTCGCGGGTGATGTCGTTCTTCAGCTCGTCGAGCGTGTAGCCGATGGCCAGCTTGGCCGCGACCTTGGCGATGGGGTAGCCGGTGGCCTTGCTGGCCAGCGCCGATGACCGCGAGACGCGCGGGTTCATCTCGATGACGACCATGCGGCCGTCCTTCGGGTTGACGCCGAACTGCACGTTGGACCCGCCGGTGTCGACGCCGATTTCGCGCATGATGGCCAGCGCCGCGTCGCGCATGCGCTGGTACTCCTTGTCGGTCAGCGTCTGCGCGGGGGCCACGGTGACGCTGTCACCGGTGTGCACGCCCATGGGGTCGAGGTTCTCGATGCTGCACACGATGATGCAGTTGTCCTTCGAGTCCCGGACCACCTCCAGCTCGTACTCCTTCCAGCCCAGCACCGACTCGTCGATTTGAATCTGCTGCACCGGGCTGGCGGCGAGGCCCGCCGCGCAGATGGCCTCGAACTGCGCCTCGTCGAAGGCCACGCCGCCGCCGGTGCCGCCCAGGGTGAAGGAGGGGCGGATGATGCTCGGGTAGCCGTATTCCTTCACCAGCGCGCGGGCCTCCTCCATGGAGGTGGCGATGCCGGCGCGGGGCAGCTCGAGGCCGATGCGCTCCATCGCCTCCTTGAAGAGCTTGCGGTCTTCGGCCTTGTTGATGACGGGCAGCGACGCGCCGATGAGGCGCACGCCGTACTTGTCGAGGATGCCCGCCTCGGCCAGCGCCTTGGCGAGGTTGAGCGCGGTCTGCCCGCCCATGGTGGGCAGCAGCGAGTCGGGCTTCTCCTGCGCGATGATGCGCTCGGCCGCCTCCACGGTGATGGGCTCGATGTACGTGCGGTGCGCGAACTCCGGGTCGGTCATGATGGTGGCCGGGTTGGAGTTCAGCAGCACCACCTCGATGCCCTCTTCCTTGAGCGCCTTGATGGCCTGGGTGCCGGAGTAATCGAACTCGCAGGCCTGCCCGATGATGATGGGACCGGAACCGATGAGCAGGACCTTCTTGATTTCAGGGCGGCGGGGCATACGGCTCGCGCTGCTAGCGCGAGCGTCGGGAAGGCGCCACCTCCGCGCGGCGCAAAACCCTTTTGACTTGTGTGACACCTTCACCCAAGACTCGCCGTGTGTGGCTGGTCCTGCTGGTGTTCACCGCAGGGCTCGATGGGGGGCATCCAGGAGACGCGTCAGTCGACGGGTCTGCTCTGACTGCTGACGCCGGCGCGCCCGACGGGGGAGTCAACGACGCCGACGCGGGCGGTGAAGAGGTCGTTCTCTCGAACGAACCGACGTTGGTGGAGGTCATCGCCCAGGAGCGCGCCGAAGAGGCGGCGGCCGATGGCGGCGAGTCGGACGCCGGCGCTCCCGACGGCGGTTCTCCGGCGCAGCTGGCGCTCGAGGCGCCGGCGTCAGAAGACGTGCCGGCCCACGAAGGGGAAGAGGTGTCAGGCGTGCGGGTGCACCTGCGCCTGGGCTTCGTCGCGGAGTGGGGCAGTCACCCCGGCGCGCCGCTGGGTCTCTCGCTGGGTGGCCGCTTCGGCGGGGCGCACTGGAGCGCGGTGCTCGAGGCCTGGGGCCTGCTCCCCAACAGCATCGGAGACAGCCTGGACCGGGGCTCGCTCAGCGTGGGCAGCTTCGGCGGCGCGGTGGGCGTCTGCTACGAGCACCCGCTGCTCAGCGGGGTGCTGATGGGCTGCGCGCTCGGCCGTGGAGGGGTGATGCGCTTCGAGCCACACAACCTGAGCGACCTCCAGGCCGCCTGGCAACCCCTGGTGTCGGGCGGGCTGCGCGTGGGCGGTGAGTGGCCGAGGGACTCGTTCCTCGCGTTCTACACCACGCTCGAGGCCTACGTGCCCATCGTGCGTGGCTCGCTCACCGGCGCCACCGTCGGCTGGTCTCAGTTCTGGGTGTTCGGCGGAGCCCAGGTCGGCTTCCGGGTGAGGATTCAATGAGCGTCGCGTCTCTCGTGGTCGCCGTCGTCGTGTCTCAGAACTACCAGGGGTACCCCGTCGCGCCCCGCACCACGGGCATGGGCGGCGCGGCCACGGCCCTGGGGCGGGGCGTGGGCAACTCGTTCTACAACCCGGCGTCCATCGCCTGGGGTGACAAGGAGCTCGTCGGCGACGTCTCGGGCAACCTCTTCGCCGGCTCGCTGACGAGCCTCTCTTCGCAGTTCGGCCTGGAGACGGAGGCGCCGCGCTTCAGCGTGCAGATTATCCCCTCGAACCTCAGCCTCGAGTGGCGGGGGCTCAAGTTGGGGCCGCTGTCGCTGTCTGACCGCTGGGGCCTGGGCGTGAGCGTGGTGGCGCCCTTCGACGTGGTGCTGGGGAGCCTCGTCTCGTCTCCAGACCGGTCGGCGCTGGTGATGGTGGACTCCACCGAGCGGGTCTACGCCATCTCCAACACCGTGGCCTACCAGCTCACCGACGAGCTGGGCATCGGGCTGTCGCTGGTGGCGATGTACCGCCAGTACGACGCCATCGCCATCGTCGACCGCTACGACGAGAACGCCTTCGAGACGGCGATGCTCAAGCAGTCGCGCAAGTCCATCAGCCATGGGTTGTCGGTGGGCGCGCAGTGGCGGCCGGCCAGCGGCTTCCGCGCGGGGTTGTCGGTGCGCTTTCCCGTCACCTCGGTGTTCGGCTTCGGCGACGACCATGGCCGGGCGACGGTGCGGGTCGCGGGGGTCCCGGAGCTGGCGCGCGACGTCGTCGACCGGCGCGTGGAGGCCCGCTACGAGCAGCCGTGGCGCTTCAACCTCGGCCTCGCCTGGGAGCGCGAGCGGGCCTTCGCTCTCGCGGCCGACGTGTCGGTGTACACGCCGCTGACGTACGTGTCGGAGCGCGACGCCGACACCGGCGCCACGCTGCAGGTCACGCACCTGCTCCCGGTGGTGAACTTCGCGGTGGGCGCGGAGTTCTTTGTCGGCGGTCACGGGCTGCGCACCGGGTTCTTCTCCGACCACTCGCCGGTGCCGGACGACGGCGCGGTGGAGTCGCCGCGCGTCAACCGCTACGGCGGCACCTTCAGCTTCGACCTGGAGCGGAAGTTGTACCGCACGGAGATTGGAGTGCTGCTGAGCATCGGGTCGGTGCGCTCGTCGACCTCCGACGTGGCCTCGGGCACCTTCCAGCGCATCGAGACCTCCGGCACCGAGTTCCGCGGCATCCTGACCTACTCGTCGACGCTCAAGTTCTTCTGAGCGCCGCCGCGACGCCTTCTGCCCCTTCGGTGGCGAGGCTTGCTATGCGCGCCCCCTCATGAGCGCCATTCACGCAGTCATCATGGCCGGGGGCAGCGGCACCCGCTTCTGGCCCCTCTCGCGGTCCTCGCGGCCCAAGCAGTTCCTCCCGCTCACCTCGAAGCAGCCGCTCATCGCCGAGACGGTCAAGCGCCTCGGCGCGCTCTCGAAGCGGGTCAGCGTGGTGTGCGGCGCGCGGCACGTGGCGCTGGTGAAGAAGGCGCTCCCGAAGCTGAAGCCCCGCGAGGTGCTGGTCGAGCCGGAGGCGCGCAACACCGCCCCGGCCATCGCGCTGGCCTGCGTGCACGCCGCGCACGACGACGAAGACGCGGTGCTGGTGGTGCTGCCGTCGGACCAGCAC
>CALNBU010000466.1 GCA_937875615.1 uncultured Archangium sp. | reverse complement strand
GGCGGCCAGGCCCGACGGCGTCGCCGGGCGCGACGTGGGCGAGACGCAGGTGCGCGGCCGGGAACAACCGGTGCGGCTCATCGGCGTGGGTTGACGACCACCCGCGCGCACCTCCACCGCCGGTGTCGCCTTCGAAAAGAAGGTGTCACGCGCCCGCCTTTCGGCGGAGGCTCGGGCCATGGCGCTGCCGGCCACCTTCAGGTCCTCCGTCGAGCTGCTCTCTGATGACGCCGGCCATCGGCTGCGCGACGCCGAGCGCGGCGCGGTGCTGTCGCTCTCTCCATCGGAGGCCACGATGCTCCAGGCCTGGGACGGCGTCGCCACCGCGGCGCAGCTCGCCGCCCTGTTGCAGGCGCAGGGCCGCGCGGTCGAGCCCACCCAGGTGGAGCAGTTCTTCGCGCGGCTGCACCGCACCGGGCTGCTGGAGAGCGCGCCCGCCGCGCCTCCGCCGGCGACGGCGACGGTGGAGACCGAGGAGGACCCGGTGCCGCTGCTGCGCGGCGACCTGGTCATCACCGCCTCGCCGACCTCCCGCGGGACGCGCGAGGTGGCCGACCCCCGCGCCGGGCGCAGCTTCACCCTCTACGACTTCGAGGTGTCCATCGCGCGGATGCTCGACGGCCGCCGCACCGCGGGCGAGGTCATCACCGCCGCCACCCGCCTGGGGATTCCCGTCACCCTGCCCACCCTCAAGACGTTCCTCTCGCAGCTCGGGGCGTACCAGTTCCTCGACACCGACGCGTCCACCCGGGGCTCCTCTACCTGGGCCGCGCGGCGGCCATGGACGGTGGAGGCGCGCGAGCTTCACCAGAGCGCGCTGCGGCTCCTGCGCGCGGGGAAGCTGGAGGAGGCGCGCGGCTACCTCGAGGCGCTGGTGGCCGCCGACCCCGACAACGAAGAGGCGCCGGCGTTGCGCGCGCGCCTCGACGCCGAGGCCGCCGGGCAGGCCAGCGTCGAGGTGCCGTTCGACGCGCTGCACGCGCCGATTCCCCGCAGCACCGTGGTGTACGGGCAGGAGGACCGCCGCGCCGACGCCGACGCGGGCAGCGGACTCCCGACACCCCACGCGCCGTTGCCGCACACCACGGTGCTGTATGGCCACGCCGCGGCGCCCACCGAGGCCGCGCCGGAGCCGGACCCCTTCGCCAGCTTCGGCTTCAACGGCACGCCACCGGCCCCGGAGTCCCTCGCCCCGCTGCCGGATGCGCCAGAGACGGAGGCAGCGGCAGAGGTGGCGCCACCCTCACCGCCGCCAGCGCGGCGACGACGC
>CALNBU010000465.1 GCA_937875615.1 uncultured Archangium sp. | reverse complement strand
GGCAGCTCGACGCGCACCTTGCCCTCGCTGACGGAGATCTCCACCGCGTCGGTGCTGTTCTCCCCGCCGAAGACCGTGCCCACCACGAAGACCGAGACGCCGCGCGCGTGCACCACGAAGCCCTCTCGCGGCTGGTGAGATGCGTGGACCGCGATGGAGCCCCGCTCGAGCGTCAGCGCCACGTCGTCGGCCCGGGTGCGGGTCAGCGTCACCTGAGAGCCGCCGGCGATGCGCAGGTGGCTGAGGTCGGGGAGGTGCACGAAGCCCCTGCCCGCGGCGGTGGTGCGCAGCACGTCTCCGCCGCGCAGCTCGGTCCCCGCGGCCAGCTCTCCGTCGCCGTTCACCAGCGACAGCCCCGACGCGCGGTCGACCCGGGCCCAGGCCTCCAGCGGTGATTCTCCCGGAGGGAGCGCATCCGTCGCCGGGCGCTCCTGCAGGGTGACGAAGAGCGCGAGCGCCGCGGCCGCCGCCACGCCACCGCAGAGCGCCAGGCGCCAATAGAGAGGCCTGCGCGCCCGCGCCCGCAGGCGCTTCTCCACCAGCGCCCCGACCCGCTCATCGGTCTTTCGCCACCCGACGTCGGGCGTGAAGTCCCTCGCGGCCTCGAGCGCCTCTTTCGCCACCTGGATGGAGGCGAGCTGCTCGGTGCACTCCGGGCACACCTCGAGGTGCGCGGCGATGTAGCGGTGCTCGCCGAGGTCCAGCTCCCTGGCCGCGAAGGCCCACAGCTGAAGGTCATGGGTCTTCATCACGCCACCTCCGGCTGCGTCAGCGCGCGGAGTGCGACGGCGAACTCGAGCCGCGCGTGATGGAGGCGCGAGCGCACCGTGTTGTAGGACGTGCCGACGATCTGCGCGATCTCCTCCGGGCCCATGCCGCACAGCTCGTGGTAGACGAAGACGATGCGCTTCTTGGCGCCGAGCTGCTCCAGCGCCCGGTGCACGAGCCGCGAGGCCTGCGCCGCCTGCGCCGCGCGCTCAGGGTCGACGCCGAGGTCGACGCAGTCCGGCAGCTCTCCGGTGAGCTCCTCCCGCCGGCGGCGCCACCAACGCAGGTTCATCAACGCCACGTTCGCGCACACCCGGTAGAGGAAGGTACGGAACTGAGACTCGCCCCGGAACCCCGGCACCGCCTTCATCAGGCGCAGGTAGGTCTCCTGGATGAGGTCCTCGAGGTCCGGCCGCTGCCCCACCAGGTGGTAGAGCGTGCGGGCCACGTCGTCGCGGGTGAGGCGGTACAGCTCCTCGAAGGCCAGCGCGTCGTCCTTCTT
>CALNBU010000464.1 GCA_937875615.1 uncultured Archangium sp. | reverse complement strand
CGGCTCGCGATCGGCGTGGAGAAGCAGTACTCGAAGGAGCAGATCCTCGAGGGCCTCGATGGCTGCGCGGTGCTGGTGGGCAACGACTACGAGTTCGGCATGATGGCCAAGGCCGTCGAGCTCACCGAGCAGCAGCTCATCGACCGCGCGCCGGTGACGGTGATGACCCGCGGAGACCAGGGCTCGCGCATCATCGTGCGCGGTCAGGCCCCGGTGGAGATCCCCATCGCCCGGCCGTCCGAGGTGGTCGACCCCACCGGCGCCGGCGACGCCTACCTCGGGGCGCTGGCCTTCGGCCTGGCGAAGGGCCTGCCGCACGCCACCACCGGCCGCCTCGCCGCGCTGGCCGCCACCTTCGCCATCGAGCTCAAGGGCTGCCAGGAGCACACCTACTCCATCGATGACTTCGCGCGCCGCTACCAGCAGGCCTTCGGAGAGAGGCTGGCGCTGTGAGCCCCCCCGCGGCCATCCGCGTCGGCGGAGAGATCGACGCGTTCTGTACCCGCTGCGACCTCAACCTCGCGCACTCCATCATCGCCATCCTGGGCGCCAAGGTGGTGAAGGTGAAGTGCAACACCTGCGACAGCGAGCACGTCTACCGGGGCACGCAGCCGCTGATGAAGACCACCTCGACTTCAGCGCCCAGGAAGAGCGCCACGGGCGGCGCCGTCCGCACGCGCGCGCCCAGCGTGAAGATGAGCTGGGAAGACCAGTTCGCGGGGAAGGACCTGAGCCGCGCGAAGAAGTACTCGCCCCGCGAGACCTTCGTGGTGGACGACGTGGTGGACCACCCCACCTTCGGGCTGGGGCTGGTGATGAGCGTGCGCGTGGACAAGGTCGACATCTCCTTCAAGCAGGAGACGAAGACGCTGGTGCACGGCAAGGCGCCGGCGCCTTAAGCGGCGCTGAACTGTTCGAGCTCACCGGGCAGCGGTGACTCGACCGCGACGCCGAGCGACTCGATGATCAGCTGCGCGGCGTGCAGCGGCGTCCGGGAGAGCTCCACCCCGTTCCGGGTCAGCGGCTTCTGGTTGCCGTACTGGTGGTCGAACAGCAGCGGGTGCCCCGCTGACATCAGGTGCACGCGGAGCTGGTGCTGGCGTCCGGTGAGCGGCTCACACTCCACCAGGGTGCCGCCCTCGAAGCGCCGCACCGGCCGCACCAGCGTCCGCGCCGGCTTCCCACCGGACTCTCCTTCGAACAACACCCGCATCTTCCCCTTGCGCGCCTCCGTCAGCGGCGCGTCGAGATCGAGCGGCGCCGTCACCGCGCCCTCCACCAGCGCGAGGTAGCGCTTCTTCACCCCGCCCTGCTCGAAGGCCATCGAGGCCGCGCGGTGTGACGCCGCGTCGAGCGCGAACACCACCACGCCCGAGGTGTCGCGCTCGATGCGGTGGCACACCCAGATCCGCTGGCCGAGCTGCGCCGAGAGCAGATCCCGCGCGCACGCCTGATCCTCAGGCGCCCGCCCGGGGATCACCAGCAGCCCCGGCGGCTTCTCCACGGCCACCAGGCCGCCCCAGCGCCCGAGCACCTTCACTCGAACAACGCCGGCTTCAACACCGTCACCGCGCCGTACTTCGCCACCTTCGGCGCGAGCACCTTCGCGTTGCCCACCAGCACGATGGTGCGGTCGGCGCCGAAGAGGTGCTGGCGCGCGGCCGCCGCGGCCTGCTTCACCGTCACCGCCGCCACGCGCTCGCGGTACTCGGAGATCCACGCGTCGGGGAGCCCGTAGTGCACCACGTCGGCGATGGCGCCCGACACCGCCTCGTTGGTCTCGAGGCGCGCCGGGTAGAGCCCGGAGATGTACCGCTGCACCGTGGCCAGCTCACCGGGCGTCGGCCCCGCGGTGCGCATCTTCTTCACCTCGCGCAGCGCCACGTCGATGAGCGTGTTGACGTTCTCGGTGCGGGTGAAGGACGAGACGGTGAAGCTCCCCGCAGAGCTCATCATGTCCCAGCTGCTGCCGGCCCCGTAGGACAGCCCCCGCTTCACGCGGATCTCCGTCACCAGCCGCGAGGTGAAGCCGCCGCCCAGCACGGTGTTCATGGTGATGAGCGGGAAATGGTCGACGTGGCCCCGCTTCACGCCCACCGCGCCGATGCGCATCTGCCCCTGCGTCTGCTCCGGCTTGTCGACGATGAGCACCTCCCGCGGGCGCGCCAGCGCACCCCACGAGGGCATCACCGGCGCCACCTCGGGGCCGCCGCGCCACGCGCCCAGGGCGCGCTCGACCACCTTGAGCACCCGCGCGCTGTCGAAGGCCCCCACCACGTAGAGGTGCGCCACCTTCGGACCCAGTCGCTCGCGGTGGAAGCGCCGGAGATCCTTCACCGTGTAGGCCTCCACGTCGCGGCGGCCGCTGTTGAGATCATTGGCATACGGGTGCGCGCCCCACACCGCCCGCGCCAGCGCCCGCTCGGCGAGGGAGCCGGGGTCATCGAGCTCGTTCTGCAGCGCGGCCAGCGTGCGGCGACGCGCCAGCTCCACCTCGCTCTCGGGGAACGCGGGCTCCAGCAGCACCTTCGACATCAGGTCGAACATGGCCTCGAAGTGCTTCGAGGGGCTGGAGAGCGAGATGATGACGTTCTCGTCGTTGGCGAAGCCGCCCACGTTGGCGCCGACGAAGTCGACGGTCTCGGAGATCTCATCGGCCGAGAGGCCACCCGCCCCGCGCCGGAGCAGCCGCGCGGCGAAGTCGCCCACGCCCAGCTTCCCCGGCGGGTCGAACGCCGTACCGCCACGGATGACCAGGCGCACCGCCACCAGCGGCAACGGCCCCCTCGGGACCAGGTGCACCGTCAGTCCGTTGGGCAGCACATGCACCTCGTGCTGCGGCAACTTCAACGGACGCAGCGCCGGGGCTGAACGTTTGCGCATCACGCCGCCACCTCCAGCTCGCGGGTCGGGACCAGCGTCACCACGGATCTCCGTGCGTCGGTGAGATACTTCGCGGCCGCCGCCCGCACCTGCTCCGCGGTGATGGCCTCGTAGCGCGCCGGCAGGCGCAGCCCTTCGCGCCAGTCGCCCAACATCAGCTCGTAGGTGCCCAGCGCGTGCGCCCGCCCGTTGTTGGTGGCCAGCTCCCGCAGCAGGTGCGCGGCGAGGTTGTTCTTCGCCTTCTCCAGCTCACGCTCGGTGAGCCCCTCCTCCGCCACGCGGCGCAGCTGCGCGTAGAGCGCGGCCTCGCTGTCCTTCGGGTCGGCGTCGGGCTTGAGCTCCAACACCACGGTGAAGGCCCCGGGGTCGAAGCGCCACGACCAGTCGACGGAGACGCCCACCGCCAGCTCCTGCTCGAACACCAGGGCGCGGGTGAGCCGCGACGACTGCCCCACCGACAGCGCGTACTGCAGCACGTCGAGCACCAGCGTGTCGTGCTCGTGCGCCGACGGACCGCGCCAGGCGATCATCAGCGACGGCGCCTGCGCGGGGTGCCGCACCTCCGCGCGGCGCGCGCCCGTCTGCTCCGGCGCGGCGTCCAGC
>CALNBU010000463.1 GCA_937875615.1 uncultured Archangium sp. | reverse complement strand
CCTGTGCAAGAGGGCGTGGGTGGCGATCGGCGAGCAGCGCGTGCGAGCCGCGCAGTACGAGCACGCCCTGCACGTCTTCGAGGAAGTGGACGAAGCCGATGGCGATGATGGCCCCCAGCGACGCGTCGTTGAAGGGCAGCTCCGGCGCCGCGGCGCGGACGAAGTCGGCGGCCTGCGCGTACTCCCGGACCTGGGCCATGGCCTCTTCGAGCATCGGGCGGGAGACGTCCATGCCGATGATGGTCAGGTGGGGGAACTCGCGCGACAGCTTGCGCAGCACCAGGCCAGCGCCGCAGCCCACGTCCAGCAGGGGCCCTCCCGGCGTACCCAGCAGGGCCCTGATGGCGGCGTACTCGCGCTCGTGCGAGAGCCGCCCGCGCGTCAGCACCGCGTCGATGGCGCCGCGCACGCCGCGCTCCCAGAGCCGGGCCAGCCACGGTTGTTCCATGGCCTGCTGCAGGGGGCCTGAGTTGCGCCTTTCTCCGAGGAGATCGAGCAGCCCGTCGTTCACCGGGTAGAGCGCGCCGCACCCGATGCAGCGCGCGGGGCCGAAGGCGAGGGCATCGTCGGGGGTGAGCGCGTCGGGCACCAGGCTCCCCGCGCGACACCTGGGACAGCGGATGAGGTCGAGCGACTGCCTGCGCATCAGTGCTGCGCCACCAGCACCGGCCAGCCGCGGGCCATCGCCTCGCGGAAGAAGGCGGCCAGCGCCAGGCGGGCACCGTTGACGACCGCCTGCTGCTCATCGGTGATGCTCTCCACGCCGTGGCGGGAGTCGGGGTCGAGGTCGACCACCCGGCCGCAGCTCTGACAGTTGAGCGACACCGGGCGCACCAGCGACACCGCGACCGCGTAGCGGGCCCCGCACTCGCACTTCCAGACGTGCGCGCGCTCGCCGGCGTCCATGCGCGCGCGGGTGGTCAGCTGATCGGCGGTGCGCAGCAGGGCGGGGAGGTCGGCCGGGGCGCGGGCGTAGATGGCGGGCGTGGGCTGGGCGCTCAGCTCCTGCGCGCGATCCCAGGCCTTCGCGCCGCGGTACTCGATGCCGGTGAGCGCCTCGGCGAGGAGGCCGTCGCCGAGCTGCTCGGGGCGCAGCTGCTCGGAGGAGGGGGGCTTGCCCACGGCCCAGGCGGGGACTGAGTAGAAGTGCACGCTCATGTCGTCAGCTCCACTCGAGCATCAGCTTGAGCGGGCGCGCGGCGGCCTCCGCCAGTCCGGGGGGCAGCTCCAGCGCGGGCGTGCGGTCCTTCATGCATTGGTACAGCTTCTCCATGGTGTTGAGCCGCATGTGCGGGCACTCGTTGCAGGCGCAGCCGTTGTCGGGTGGCGCGGGAATGAAGGTCTTCCCGGGGGAGGCCTTCTCCATCTGGTGAATGATGCCCACCTCGGTGACCACGATGAACTCCCGGGCGTCGTCGCGGGCGGTGAACTCCAGCAGGTGCTTGGTGGAGCCTATGAAGTCGGCCAGCCGCAGCACCGACGCCTCGCACTCGGGGTGGGCGATGATCTTCGCCGCGGGGTGCTGCACCTTCAGCTGCACCAGCAGCTTCTCGCTGAAGATCTCGTGCACCATGCAGCTGCCCGGCCACAGCACCATGTCGCGCCCGGTCTGCTGGCTCACCCAGCGGCCGAGGTGCTGGTCGGGCGCGAAGATGATGGGGCGATCTGCGGGGATCTTCGAGACGATCTTCACCGCGTTGGAGGACGTCACGATGACGTCGCTCATGGCCTTCACCGCCGCGGAGGAGTTGACGTAGGTGGCCACGAAGTGGTCCGGGTGGCGCTCCTTGAAGAGCTTGAACCTGTCCGGCGGGCAGCGGTCCGAGAGCGAGCAGCCGGCGTCCAGATCGGGCAACAGGACCAGCTTCCCGGGGTTCAGGATCTTGGCGGTCTCGGCCATGAAGTGCACGCCGCAGAAGACGATGACGTCGGCGTCGGTCTTCTCGGCCTGCTGCGCGAGGGCGAGGGAGTCACCGACGAAGTCGGCGACGTCCTGGATCTCACTCTCCTGGTAATAGTGCGCGAGGATGACCGCGTTGAGCTCGCGCTTCAGCCTGACAATTCCGGCTTCTACGTCCATGCAGGCTGTCTAGCTCCCCGCGCCCTCGATTTCACGCTTTGGCGCGGTCGCCCGGCGTCAGTCGCCTTCGTCCACGGTGAGCTGGTAGCTGTCCTGGAAGTTGGCCTCGCGGTTCCTGGCGTCGCGCACCTCGAAGACGTAGAGGCCGGGCTCGGCGGTGAAGCGCACCACCTCGCTCTTCTCGCCCCTGGCGCCGTCGGCGGTCTGCACCAGCGTCAGCTTCCCGTCGTCTTCGACGCGGTGGAGGTAGAGGCCCACGTCGACCTTCAGGAGCCCGGTGACGGTGCCCACCAGCGCCGTCTTCACCGGCCGCTCGCGCAGGTCGAGGGCGTAGTAGTCGACGTCCTTCTTCGGGAAGACGGTGCCGCGGATGGCCCGCCCGAGCGTCACCGGGGTGGCGGTCGCGGCGGTGTTGTTCGACTCGCGCTCCACGCTGCCGTCGTCGGGCACCACGGTGGTGGTGAGCCGGTAGGGCTGGTCGCCGTTCTCGTCCTCCTTCACCCACTTGCCGTCGACCTTCTTCGAGGCCGCTTCGACGCGGATGAAGCACACCCCGTCGCAGGCGATGTTGGTGAGCTGCTCGTCTTCGCGGCTGGTGCCTTCGTTGGCGCGCGCCACCACCTCGTCGGGCTTGCCCTCCACCGGCCGCACCACCGCCAGCACCAGGTCGACCTTGTCGACGCCGCTGACCTGCAGCGAGACGATGGAGGGCCCGTCGGTGACGAGGCGGAAGTGGTCGACGTCGCCCTTGGGCGAGAGGTAGCCGTCGCGGTAGCTGTTGGGCGGGACGTCGGTGGCGCGCGTCAGCTCGTCGTTGGGCTCCAGCTCGGCGTTGTCGCCGTCGTTCTCGCGGCCCACGGTCAGCGTGTAGGAGGTGTCGGGGTTGGCCTTCTTGTTCGCGCTGCGCACCGCCACGTAGACCACCCGGTCCGCCGCGCGCACGCCCACGTTCCGCAGCGACAGCGTGCCGTTCTCCCGGGATCTCGCCTCGAACAGCACCGCCTCGGCCTCGGTCAACAGCTGCACGTGGGTGGCCACGCCCTCCAGCGCGCTCAGGCCGATGCGCAGCGCCACGCGCTTCTCGGCGAGCGGGTTGACGCCGGCGTCTTCGGCGCCCGCGTCCTGCTCGTCGGCGGGCAGCAGCGGCTCCGGCGGCGCCTCGGGCTCGCCCAGCTCGTAGCGGTACCAGTCGATGTCGCCGGGGTTGCCGACGGTGCCGGAGATGGCCTGGCCCAGGCCCACCGCGGTGGCGTCGGCCTTGCGCTCGTTGGGCTCCAGCTCGTAGCCGGGGGCGCGCGGCTGGAAGGTGGCGCGCAGGGTGTACGCGCCGCCGACGCCCTTGCGGGTGGCGACGACCCGCACGTAGGTCCTGGCGGAGACGTCGACGTTGGGGATGCGCTCCACGCCGCCCACGCCGCCGGCGTTCACCGAGGCCAGCACGCCGCCGGCCTCGTCGACCAGCTCCAGCGCGACGTCGCCGCCGGCGGGCGGCGTCACCTCCACGTCGACGGTGCTGGGGGCGCTCGCCGTCAGCGCGTACCAGTCGCTGTCGGGCCGGGCGGGATCCGCGCTCAGGTTGGCGTCGACGGTCGCGGTGCCGCTCAGCACCAGCGCCTGCGCCGCAGAGTCGTTCGGCTCTTTTTCCACCAGCACCGGCGGCCCCGCGTCCGGCACGCCGGCGTCGGGGGCCTTCGGCGCGCCGAAGAAGCGGTCGCAGGCGGGCAGGGCGACGAGGGTCAGCAGCAGCAGCGTTCGGCGCATCATCAGGGGCCCTCTTGCCACGCAGGCCGAACACCGCAAGCGCGCGCTTCCTTCCGTGGCATAATCACCCACATGGCGTCTCTCCGCTTCGTCCTGTTCTCCGTGTTCGTCCCGCTGCTCGCCCGGGCGGACGGCGCCACCATCGGCTACGCGCAGGCCACCGGCTACTTCAAGAAGGACTCCCGGCCCACGCGCTACCAGCCGCTCAACCTGCTCGACGCGCGCGACGCCACCGCCTGGTGCACCACCTCGTCGGATCCGCTCAACGATCAGCTCACCTTCGGCTTCAGCGACCCGGTGACGCTCACGGAGCTGCGCATCAGCAACGGCAACAACTTCAGCGAGAACGACTGGTCTCAGTTCGCGCGCGGCTCCAGGGTGCTCATCAAGAACGGGAAGGAGCAGCGGTCGCTGCAGCTGGAGGACGTGCGCGGCCTCAAGACCTACGCCCTCTCGCCCCCGCTGAGCGGGACGCGCTTCTCGGTGGAGGTGTTGGACGTGCACCCCACCGACGACGATCCGGACGCGCCGGCCTGCCTCACCGACATCGTCTTCGTGGCCGATGGCAAGCACCTCAACGGGCAGTGGCTGACCACCCAGCTCAAGTACGACAAGGCCGTGCAGTACGTGATGGGGACGTGGTTCGGCGGCTACGAGGGCACGCCGGACCACTTCCTCTCGTTCAACTACGACGGGACCTACCGCTACTCCTACGAGCCCTACGACCAGCGGCGAAACACGCCCCGGGTCATCCGTGGGCGCTTCGACGTGGTGGGCACCCGGCTTCGCTTCGAGGTGGAAGGGAAGAAGTACACGGTGGGCTACGGACGTGACGGCGGGAAACTGACCTTCGATGGCGAGCTCCCCGAGGGCCTCAAGGGGCCCTGGCGCGCTCAGCCGTGAGCGACCTTCTTCTTCTTGGCTGAGAAGCGGCCGAAGAAGTCGAGGAGCTCGCGCTTCGCCGAGGCGTAGTCGCTGATCTCGCCGAACTCCGACTCGAGGAAGATGCCGCCGCAGGACTCGCAGGTGTCGTAGTGCAGGGGGCGCTGGCGATCTCCGCC
>CALNBU010000462.1 GCA_937875615.1 uncultured Archangium sp. | reverse complement strand
TTCCCTACACGACGCTCTTCCGATCTGGTGTGGGTGCCCACCGGCTCGCCGGCGCTGCTGCAGGGCCCGCTGCAGAGCGTCCTCGTCTCGGCGACGTTGACCGCCGCGGGCGTCGACCTCGACGGCGTGGGGGCCTGGAAAGACGACGGCACGAAGTTCGCCGCGCTGGTGCCGCAGGCCGACGCCGTCGACACCCTGGGGTACCTCCCGCGCGACGCGTTCCTGGTGGCGCGCTTCAACGGAGACCCCTCGAAGCTCGACGCGTGGAAGAGGCAGCTGCTGGGCTCCGGGCTGACGCGGGTCTTCTTCGACTGGCGCTTCGACCTCAAGACGCAGCTCTTCGACCAGCTGAAGCCGGGGTCCGCGATGTCGCTCTCGCTGAGCGAGGCGCCGCCGCTGGGGGCGGGCATGCCCGACCTCGACATCCGCCGCACCAACCCCTTCGCCTACGCGCAGCTCGCGGGCGTGACGCCGGTGAAGTCCGGCGACGCGGTGTGGCCGGCGCTCGAGCAGCTCCAGGGCATCGCGCCGAAGTTCGGCGCGCAGATGGAGGTGCGCACCCGCGACGACGGGCAGAAGGCCCTGCTCACCACCTGGGCGCAGGGCGAGGGCGTGCACTTCGCGCCGAGGGGCGAGCTGGTCTTCTTCGGCTCTCCGGTGCGACGCCTCGGCGAGCTGGTGGCCGGCGACGGCAAGGCGGGCAGCCCGGTGGCAGGGCTCCCGGACGACGCGCTGGCGGTGGCGCTCGACTTTCAGAAGCTCGCGGCGTCGGTGCGCGCGTTGCCGGACAGCACCTGGGGCCTCGGCGGCTTCGCCATGAAGACGGCGGCGTCGCGGTGGCTCGACGCCACCGATGACCTCAAGGGGCTGACCCTGCAGGCGGGGGTCCGCGACGGTCGCGTGCGCTTCCGCGTGCAGGTGAAGCTGGGCAGCCCGTGATTCTCACCCGGCGGCTCACCCGCGCCTACCAGGACGGAACGCGCGGCGAGGTGCGGGTGCTCGACGACGTCGGGCTCCACATCGCGCCCGGCGAGTTCGTGGCCATCGTGGGCCGCAGCGGCGCGGGCAAGTCGACGTTGCTGCAGGTGCTGGGGGGCCTCGATGCGGGCTTCACCGGCGAGGTGGAGGTGGCCGGCCGCCGGCTCTCGCAGCTCTCCGAGGCCGGGTTGGCGCGCTTCCGCAGCGAAGACGTGGGCTTCGTCTTCCAGTTCTTCCACCTGGTCGGCGGGCTGACCGCGCTGGAGAACGTGCTGCTCCCCTCGGCGTTCGGTGGCGCGCGTGACGAGGCGAAGGCCCTGGCGGCGCTGACCCGCGTCGGGCTGGGCGACAAGGCCGGGCGGTTGCCCTCGCAGCTGTCCGGCGGTGAGCGCCAGCGCGTGGCCATCGCCCGCGCGCTCTTCAACGGGCCCCGCGTGCTGTTGTGCGACGAGCCCACCGGAAACCTCGACGCGCAGACCGCCGACGACATCATCGCGCTCTTCCGCTCGCTGCACGCCGAGGGGCTCACCATCGTCGCGGTGACCCACGAAGACCGGCTGCGCGACGCGGCCTCGCGCGTCATCTCCCTGCCGCTCGCGGCGGGTGAACCGCAGGCCGCGCCCGTCCTCGCCTCGGCGCCGGCCCAGCGCCCGGGCCGCTTGTCCTTCGCCTCGCTGCGGCGCCTGGTGGGGCTGCAGCTCCGGCGCGACCGCCGGGGCGCGCTGGCGTCGACCTTCGGCGTGGCCATGGGCATCGGCGCGCTGGTGTTCTTCACCGCCCTGGGCCTCGGCGTGGGGCAGGTGGTGCGCGAGAAGGTCTTCCCCGTCGACGCGAAGCTGGTGGAGGTGGTGCCCTCGCAGCTGGCGCTGGGCCTCTTCGGCGGACAGCTCGACCAGGGCGCGGTCGACCGGCTGTCGGCGCTCCCCGGCGTCGCGCACGCCTGGCGCAAACAGCTGGTGAAGGTGCCGGCGGTGAGCTTCTACGACGGCGACTTCTTCGGGCGTCGCCTGCGCATGGGCTTCGAGGTGTTGGCGGTGGGCGTCGACGCCGAGCTGGTGGCCGCCGACGTGAAGAGCGGCGACTTCAGCGACCCGGGCGAAGGTGCGCCGGTGCCGGCGGTGGCCGCCTCGCGGTTGCTCGAAATCTACAACAAGACCTTCGCGCCCGCACGCGGGCTGCCGCAGCTCTCGGGCAGCATGCTCACCGGCTTCCGGGTCCCCGTGGAGTGGAACCGCAGCTTCGTGGCGCCGGGCCGCGGCGGGACCGCCAGGGGCTCGGCGGAGGTGGTGGGCGTCTCCGAGCGCGGGCTGCTCGCCGGCCTCACCATCCCGCTGGCCACCGCGCAGCGCCTCAACCGCCAGTTCGGAGAAGAAGCCGACCTCTTCTCTGCGGTGACGTTGGAGGCCAGCTCGCCGGGCGAGGTGCCGGCGTTGCTGGCCGCCATCAACGACATGGGCCTGCGCGTCGACGACCGGGAGCGCCGCCTGGCGGAGAGCGCCGGAGCCGCGGTGGCCATCACCACCTCGGCGCTGGCGCTGCTGTCGGCGCTCATCTGTCTTCTGGCCGCCTTCAACATCGCCCACGCGCTCTCGGCGGCGACGCGGGCCCGGGAAAAGGACCTCGGGGTGATGCGCGCGGTGGGCGCCACGCGCGGCGACGTCTTCAAGCTGGTGTTGGCGGAGGCGCTGCTGCTCGGGCTCCTCGGCGGCGCGGCGGGGACGCTCTTGGCGCTGGGCCTCGGCGCGTTGGTCGATATGCTGTCGCTCCGCGTGCTCCCCGACTTCCCCTTCAAGCCCGAGACGTTCTTCTCCGTGCCCTGGTGGTTGCCGTTGGCGGGCGTGCTGTTGGGGGCGCTGGCGGCGGTGACCGGCGCCTGGCTGCCGGCGCGTCGCGCCTCGGCGGTGGACCCGTCGAGCGTGCTGGCGGGGCAGGGGACGTGACGGCGAATCGCCTGCGCTTCGCCGCGCAGCTCTTGTTCGCGGGCTTCCTCGGCTGGCTCTACGGAGGAGACCTCCTGCGCTTCGCGCGCGCGCAGGGCGCCCCGGTGACGGTGATGAACGAGCTGCCGTCGCTGCCGCTCTCGCTGGTGGGCGTCGCGGTGGCGCTGACCTTCGGCTCGACGCTGGTGCTCAAGGGCCGGCGCGGGCCGGGTTGGGGACCTTGGAAGGCGGCGGTGCTGGCGGCCGTGGGCCTCATCTTCTTCGACTTCGTGGTGCTCTCCTCGCGGCGGTCGCTGGGCTCGGCGGAGGGCGCGCTGGTGGAGGCGGTCTTCACCGTCAGCGGCGCGCTGAATGACCGCGCCACCACCGCGCAGGTGCCGCGGGACGCGCGAGGGCTCGAAGCGCTGCTGGGGCGGCTGGGGCCGGTGCCGCTCTTCGTGGAGGGGACGCGCGTGGCGAGGTGGCAGGTGGCGTCCCGTGGAACCTGCGCAGGCCCGTCAGCCGAGGTCGCGGGCGCGGCGCCGGGGACGTTGCTGTACTGCACCGCCGCGGACGGCCGCCGCGGCTGGGTGACCCTGGTGGCCACCGCCGGGGCGCAGACCTTCGGCGAGCCGGCGGTGGTGTCCGTCGCCGAGCTCTGGGTGGGCGAGGTCTCGCTCGCCGCGGAGCCACCTTCCGCTGACGAGCCGACGTGGGGTTCTGACGACGTCGACGAAGACGGGCCCTGAAGGCGTCTGGCGTACATCGTCACACCACGAGCGGCGCGAAGATGCTGACGGCCCAGTCGGGAACAGGCACAGTCCTGCCTTCGATGCATCGTTCGTGGTCGTTCGTCGTGTTGTGTCTCCTCGGTTGTTCAGTGCCTGTCGCCAGCCCGGGGCCCGACGGGGTGTTCGACCCGAAACCGAATCATGACTTCGACGCGCCCTCGGGCGAGGTCCGGGTGCTGGGGTTGCGGAGCGAGACGGTGTGCTTCACCACCGACGGCAGCGAGCCGCGCGAAGAAGGCGGCGCCTGCGCGGCGGGCGAGCCGCTGCCTGAAGCGGGCGTCATTTCGTTGACCTGCGGCGAGCGCACCGAGAGCGAGGCGCTGCTGGGCATCAAGCTGGCCTTCTCGTGGAACGGCCAGCACGACCTCAAGTTGAGCGGCAACTATGTGCTCGATTGCACGCCGCCGCCGGCCGACGCCGACGGAGATGGCGTGCCCGACGCGCAGGACAACTGTCCGGTCACCGCGAACGCCGACCAGCTCGACACCAACGGGAACGGCATCGGAGACGCCTGCGAGAATCACGGAGAGCCCGACGCCGACTGCGACGGCCGGCCCGACACCGCCGACAACTGCGTGGACGTGTGGAACGTCGACCAGGCCGATGACGACCGGGACGGCGTCGGGAACGTCTGCGACGACACGCCGCGGGGCCCGCCGGCGCTGCCCTACATGAACGGCACCCTGGCGAAGGGGTTGCCCGGCTGGCTCGACGCCAACCGGTGCAGCCTGAACGGCTGCGGAGATCCCTCGGGGCCCGGGAGCTGGAGCGGTGACTGCCCCAACGGAGGCCGGGTCTCGTGGAACGTGTCGCTGGATGGCCTGCGGGTCATCAGCGCCATGACCTACACCGCGTGCTCTCGCGACGTGACGGTGCCGGTGCACGACTACGCGGTCGACCCGCAGCAGCTCGACCCCGCGGCCACGGTGATGACCACCTTCACCATCGTGGCCGACGGCACCTTGACCCAGGACATCAACTTCAGCGGCACCGGTCAGGAGACCGGCTCGCTCACCCTCGGTGGCGCCTTCACCGGCTCGGCCAACTCCAACGTGGTCATCACCAGCCGCCAGCGCGCGCCGGGCTCCCGCTTCAGCATCGCGTGCACGGCGGGGCCGGTCTCGGGCGAGCGCTGCGCGCCGAACAACGCGGCGGTGTCCTACGTGTTCCCCGACTGGGCCTGCGCGCCGGGCGCCTGCCCCGCGTTGCCGGCGCCGCTGGTCGACGGCGACGGCGACGGCGTGTTCGACCCCTACGACAACTGCCCCACGACGCCCAACGCCGACCAGGCCGACCTCGACTTCGACGGCCTCGGCGATGCCTGTGACGACACGCCCGGGACCTGCACCGGCGTGCCCGACGGCGGGTTGCCGCCCATCGCCGATGCCGGGGTCGAGCCGGACGCCGGGGTGAGCCCCGACGCGGGCGCGCCGTGGGCGTTGCTGAAGCTCAAGCTGGGCCGCTGCCTGCACACCAACGACAGCGGCGGCGTCAGCTCCACCGGCAGCTGCGACGGCGCCGAGGAGAACCAGCGCTGGGAGGTGCTCGAGCAGCAGGAGGGCAAGCGCCGCTTCCGCAACCAGGGCACCGCGACGTGTCTCACCGCGGTGAACTGGGCGGGGACCATCGGGATGGGAGACTGCTCGACCGGCGCGTCGCTGTGGCAGACCCAGCGCTACGACCAGGGTGGTTTCGACAGCAACTACCCGATGCGGCTGCGGGCCGACGCCTACAACTACTGCCTGTACTCCGACGGGACGGGGCTGGTGTACGCGACGCAGGGCAACTGCGGGTTGGCGGGCACGCAGAACAACCGGAAGGTCGGCATCTACCCCGACGGCGACTTCGCGCAGCAGCCGCTCCAGCCCTGAAGAGCCTGCCGGTGTGGGGGGCCGGCGTACCCGCCGCACGGCTCGAGTTTCTTTACGTGTCCCGTTTTCGAGCGGGGTACGCTGCGCGTCGCCTTGTCGACCTCGAACACGCCCGCGACGGCCCAGAAGCGTCAGCCGATTCCTTTCGGGAAGTACCTCCTGCTCGACCGCGTCAACATCGGAGGCATGGCCGAGGTCTGGCGCGCCAAGTCGTTCGGCGCCGACGGCTTCGAGCAGATCGTCGCCATCAAGCGCATCCTCCCCAACATCGCGGAAGACGAAGAGTTCATCACGATGTTCGTCGACGAGGCGAAGATCACCGTTCAGCTCAAGAACGCGAACATCGCGCAGATCCTCGACCTCGGGAAGCTGGTCGGCAACTACTACATCGCGATGGAGTACGTGTCCGGCAAGGACATGCGCGCGGTGTTCGATCGCTGTCGCAAGCGCGGCGAGCCCGCGCCGATTCCGCTCATCTGCTACGCCATCGCCGAGTGCTGCAAGGGCCTCGACTACGCGCACCACGCCAAGGACAAGCAGGGTCGGGACATGGGGGTGGTGCACCGCGACGTGTCGCCGCAGAACGCGCTCATCTCCTACGACGGCGAGGTCAAGGTCATCGACTTCGGCATCGCCAAGGCCGCGGGGAAGGCCACCAAGACTCAGGCGGGCATCCTCAAGGGCAAGTTCGGCTACATGAGCCCGGAGCAGATCCGCGGGTTGCCGCTCGACGGCCGCAGCGACCTCTTCGCCATGGGCGTCTGCCTCTACGAGATGCTCACCGGTGAGCGGCTGTTCGTGGGCGACTCCGACTTCTCGGTGCTCGAGAAGGTGCGCAAGGTGGAGGTGTTGCCGCCCTCGCACTTCAACCGGAAGATCCCGCCGGAGCTCGAGCAGATCGTGATGAAGGCGTTGGCGAAGGACGTCGACGACCGCTACCAGCGCTGCTCGGACCTCGGCGAGGCGCTCATCGCCTTCATGTACGCCACGGGCAACACCTTCGCGCGGAAGGACCTCGCGGCCTTCATGAAGGCCACCTTCGCGGAGGACTACGAGAAGGAGAAGCTGCGGCTCCAGGACTACACCGAGGTCAAGGCGCCCGAGGGGATGCTGGCGGCCATCGAGATGGGCTTCGGCGTGGGCCCCGTGCCGCAGACGAACCAGGCGCCGGCCGGCGCCAGCTCGGTCACCAATGTCCCCACCTCGGTGCCCATCAACGTGGCACCCGGGCAGGGCCAGCCCCCGGCGGTGCGGCCCTCGGTGCCGCCGACGTTGGGCGCGGTGCCCACCTCTTCACCGTCGCGGCCTCCCAGTTTGACCTCGATTCCCCGGCTGACGGCGGTGGCGCCGATGCTCACCAACGGGAAGGAGGAGCACGACTCCACGGTGCTGGCCGACGCGGCCGGCCCGCAGTTCGATGACAGCGGCACCTCGCCCGGGGCGGACAGCAACGAGGCCACCCGGGCCTTCAACATCCGCACCCGGGTGCCCGAGGAGAGCACCACCGACCCCGAGCGGCCCGCAGTGCGTTCACCCACGCCGATGACCACGGTCCCCGAGCGCAAGATGACCCGCAACGTGCCGATGCCGGCGCCGGTGACGGGCGCGTCGGACACCGCGCCGACGCTGGCCGGCGTGCCGGCCCGGGCGCTGGTGCAGCCTTCTCCGCGGCCGCAGCCGATGCCGGTTCCGCTGGCGGTCGCCCCGACGGGTCAGAACCTCCCGCCGGTGGCCGCGCCCAACAACAACGGCCTCATCATCGCGCTCGCGGCGGTGGTGGCGGCGCTCATCATTGGCGTGGTGGCGGTGTTCGTGCTCAAGCCGGCGGCCACCGGGCTGGTGATGGTGAGCGTGCCCGACGGCGCGGAGAAGACGGCGAAGCTGAGCATCAACGGAGAGTCCGTGCCGGTGGGAGAGTGGCCGGCCATCAGCAAGGTCCCGGTCGGCAAGGCGACGGTGAAGGTGTCGGCCGAGGGCTACGAGACGCTGGTGGAGGTGGTCGACGTGAAGGAGGGGAACGAGGCCACCGAGCTGGCGAAGAAGCTGAAGAAGCGGCCCTGACGCGCCTCCTCGAATCGGTGGCGCCTGCCTGACCGCGGTGTGGAAGACTCCGCCGCCACATGGCGAAAAAGAAGAGTGACAACCCGCTCGCGGCGCTCCCGCCCTGGGCCCAGAAGCTCGCGCAGCGCTACTACACCCGCACCGTCAGCACCTTCGTGGTCTACGGCGCGGTGAGAGATCTCCAGCCGGTCACGCGCGACGATGGCACCCGCGACTTCGCCAACCTGCGCACCTTCTTCTCCGACGAGCTGTTCGGTGGGCGCGACCACGTCGTCTTCTATGATCGCAGCTCCGGCATCCGCGCCGCGCACCCCGACACGCAGAAGGACCTGAGCCGGGTCCTCTCGGGGTACGACGCGCTCTACGGCACCGACTTCTCGAAGGTGATGCCCAGGGACCCGGGCCGCGCCCTGCAGGTGCTGGAAAACTACCTGCGCATGAAGGTGTCGGAGGGCAAGTCGCTGGCGCTGGTCATCGACTTCGCAGAGACCATCGCGCCCGCCGGCGACATGTCGCACCTGCAGGCCGAAGACCGCTTCGTCATGGCGACCCTGGTGAAGTGGGCGGCAGACCCCCAGTTCCTCAACGGCGACGTGAGCGTGGTGCTCATCAGCGAGAACCTCGCCGACATCACGCCGCGCATCTCGCGCAACCCCTATGTGGCCAACATCGAGCTGACGTTGCCCACCGAGGACGAGCGGCTGGAGTTCGTGAAGTGGAAGCTCGACGGGCACAAGCTCCAGTCGGTGAGCGACGTGCCCTTCGCCGCGCTGGCGAAGATGACCGCCGGCCTCTCGCGCATCAACCTCGACCGCCTGCTGACCGAGGCCCTCGAGAGCAAGCAGCGCATCACCGCCGAGGTCCTCAAAGACAAGAAGAAGGAGATTATCCAGGCGGAGTGCCACGGCCTGCTGGAGTTCATCGAGCCCGAGCACACCCTCGACGTGGTGGCCGGTCACGCGCGCGCCAAGAAGATGCTCCGCGACGCATCGGCGGTGTTGAAGAAGGGGCGCATCGAGGTGATGCCCATGGGCTACCTGGTGAGCGGCCCGGTGGGCACCGGGAAGACCTTCATGGTGACCTGTTTCGCCGGAGAGATCGGCGTGCCCTGCGTGAAGTTCCTCAACTTCCGCAGCCAGTGGCAGGGCGTCACCGAGGCCAACCTCGAAAAAATCTTCAACCTCCTCAAGGCCCTGTGGCCGGTGGCGGTGATGATCGACGAGGCCGACGCCTTCCTGGGTGACCGCGACGCGGGTGGCGACTCCGGCACCAGCAGCCGCATCTTCGCGGCCATCGCCAGCTTCATGGGCAACACCGCCTACCGTGGGAAGATCGTGTGGTTCCTGCTGACCTGCAGGCCAGACCTCCTGCCCATCGACCTGAAGCGTCAGGGCCGCGCCGAGGAGCACCTCGCGCTCTTCTACCCGCAGACCGACGCGGAGCGCGCCGAGCTCTTCGCGGCCATGCAGAAGAAGACGAAGGTGAAGGTGGAGGTGCCGGACTTCTCGAAGCTGACCGGCGGTCACCCGTACTCGGGCGCCGACATCGAGGCCATGCTGGTGCGCTCCAAGTTCCGCGCGGTGAACGACGGGCGCGAGGAGGTCACGCCCGCGGACGTGGAGGCGGTGCTCAAGGACTTCGTCCCGCCGAGCTACCCGCTGGAGGTGGAGCTGCAAAACCTGGTCGCGGTCCAGGAGTGCACCAGCCGCGAGCTGTTGCCCGAGGCCTTCCAGAAGCTCGAGCGCGACTATGTGACGAGGCGCGTGCGCGAGCTCAAGGTGATGCTCGAGGAGCGCTGAGCGGCGCGCATGCGGGTCATCCATGGGGAGCAGGCGTCGAAGGGGCTCCAGTTCATCCTGGGCTCCTTCCTCGTGAGTCTGATGCTGAGCCTGGGCGGCGCCACGCTGCGTGGGCTGGGCGAGTCGTCGTTGGTGTCGCGCGCGTGGCCGCTGCTGGGCCTGGTGCTGACCGGCCTCCTGGTCGTGGGGATGGTGCAGGTCGCCCGCTCCGTCGACGCGCCACAGGTGGTCTGGGTGGTGGTGGTGCTGGTGCTGGCGCAGGTCGCGGTCCAGACGGTGGTCCGGGCGTCATTCGGTTCGGGGATGCCGGGCGGATTCTGGGGCGCGGTCTCGACGGTGCAGGCCCTGCTGTCGCTGCTGCAACACGTCGCGGTGCTCTTCGTGTTGGTGTCGCTGGCTCCTCGGGCGCAGCGCTGGAGCCTGCCGGTGGCGGCGGTGGCGCTGCTCCTCAGGCTGGGCAGCAACGCGTTGCTCTGGGGCATCTCGTTCGGTCTCTTCCAGGTCTCGTCCCTCGACTCGCTCGGGTACCGGGCAGGCCTGGCCGCGCTCTCCTCGGCGGACACCCTGTTGATGGTGGCGCTGGTGATGGCCGCGCGGCTGGAGCTCGCGCGCGCGCCGTCGTCGGAGCCGGCCCCGGTGCTGCGTGGCGGCGGGGGCGGTCTGCTGGACCTGTCGGTGGGCGCGCTGGCGACCATCGTGGGCCTGGTCATCACCGCGTGGTCCTACGTGGCCGCGGGGCCGGGTGGGCGCTTCGTGGTCGCCTTCGGGCTGGTGTTGTTCGGCCTGTTCCGTCTGGGGCGGGGCTTCGTGCGGCTGCTCCGCCGCTGAGCTCAGAAGCGGAAGAGAATCAGCCCTTCGGGAGGCGGCGGGCGCTTCGGGTAGGGGTCGACTTCGCCGAAGAGGTTG
Source organism: uncultured Archangium sp. (assembly GCA_937875615.1). Classification (GTDB taxonomy): domain Bacteria; phylum Myxococcota; class Myxococcia; order Myxococcales; family Myxococcaceae; genus Archangium_A. The sequence continues at coordinate 211 of CALNBU010000462.1, read as the reverse complement.
AGCGGCAACACGCTGGTCTCACGGGGCTTCGCCTTCTCGGGCGGCGCCTCGGCGGGCGCGGCGCGCGCCAGCTCTCCGCGCTCGAGCTCCTTCGCCACCTCCTTGAGAGAGGGGTCGAGCTCGCGCGTCCTCCAGCCGGTGCCCAGTGCGTCCGCCAGCAGCCGCTTCGCCGCCGCGCGGTCGCCGCGCTTCATCTGCACCAGCGCCAGGT
>CALNBU010000461.1 GCA_937875615.1 uncultured Archangium sp. | reverse complement strand
CCGCGGCCGCTCAGCGGCACGTCGTAGGTCGAGGTCTGGCTGTTGGCGGTGAGCGAGATGCGCACGCTGCCCTCGAACGGGTCGGCGCCAGAGGGGGTCTCGGAGTACGGGCGGAAGCGCACGGTGATGACGCGCTGGCCGCCGGCGGGGATGGTGGCGGACGCGGGGATGTTGACCAGCGAGAACTGCGGGCAACCGCCGGGGGTGGCGCAGTCTCCCGTGCCCTCGGGGGCGAGGCCACTGTTGGTGAGCGTCACGCCGTTGTAGGTCACCGGCGCCGCGCAGGTGTTGTTGACGACGATGGACCGCTCCGCCGAGGCGCAGCCGTTGCGGGTGTCGGGGAAGTTGAGGGGCGAGGGGGTGATGGACAGACACGAGGGCGAGAGCGTGGCCAGCAGGTCCACGAAGCCCGCGGTGCCGGTGGTGGTAGGTACGCTGAAGCTCACCGCGCCGGCGATGGTCTGGGCCACCGCGGCCGGGGCGGTGGGCGCGACGCGCACGGCCACGGAGGCGGACTCACCGGCGGCCAGCTCGATGCTCGTCGGGATCTCGGCGCCGCCGTCGGGCGTGGGCGCGGGAGGCAGCGAGAAGTACGCGTGCGAGCCCGGCTCCAGGTCGATGGCGCTGAAGTAGCAGATGTCTTCGGGCTGGGTGCCGAGGTTGGTGAGCGTGAAGGACTGGTTCACCGACGCCGGGGCGTCGACCAGACCGAAGTTCACCGTGGAGGGCGCCGCGCTGTAGGTGCAGGGCGGGGCCTCGATGGCCGTGGCCAGCACGCGGATGGTGGTGGTGGGCGCGCCGAGATCGTTGCTGCGGATGATGAGCTCGTATTCCTTGGGGCCCGCGGTGCGCGGGATCAAGCGCACCGGCAGCGACAGCCGCTGCCCGGCGACGATGCCCAGGGCCGTCTGGTAGCCGGAGGTGAGGCCGCCCTGACAGGTGAGGCCCACCGCGTCGAAGTCACCCACGCACAGCTCGTCGGCGGTGCCGGAGATGACGTTGATGTCGTAGGCGCTGCCGGGCCCGAGGTGCAGGTTGGCCTCGGCGTCGGGCGGGTTGGGCTGCGTGCCCACGTTGGAGATGTGCAGCTGCCGCAGCGCCACCAGCGGCGGGTTGGCGGCGGGCGTGAAGCCCACGCGGCCGAAGTTGATGGGGTTGGGGATCGCGCTCAACACCGGCCCGCCGCCGTAGCCGCGGACGCCGACCGAGACCGTGGCCTGCGACTCGAGGTCGGTCTGCGCGAGCAACAGGCCCGTGCGGTTGCCGATGGCGGTCGGCGCCAAGTCGACGGTCACCACGCCGGTGCCGAGGTTCCACGTGCCGTCGTCAGCGCGGTTGGCCGCGGGCACCAGCAAGCCCTCCGGGCCGGGCGAGGTCACCTGGAAGGCGACCTGATTGGTGCGCACGTTGCTGATGGTGACGGGCACGCTGCACACGTTGCTGAAGGTGACGGTGCCCTCCTTCACCTGGCCCGGAGGCACCGCGCCGTACGACAGGATCTCGCCGGAGGCCGCGTCGGCCGGGTTGGGCTTCCACGAGAGACACGCGGTGACGCCGGAGCCGCGGAGCGAGATCTCCTTCTCGGGGCAGGAAGCGCCGCGGCGCATGGTGACCTTGCCCTGGTAGTCGCGGGCCTCGGTGGGGTTGAAGCGAACGGTCAGC
>CALNBU010000460.1 GCA_937875615.1 uncultured Archangium sp. | reverse complement strand
GCCAGCGGCAACACCACCCGCTCCGTCGACGAGAGGAGCAGCAGCTGCTCGCCCGCGCCGCCGGTGCCGTACAGCAGGCGGTCGGTGCCCCGCACCACCCCGACCAGCACCCCCATCAGCCGGCCGCCCTCGCGCACCGGCACCGCCACCGCCAGGCGGGAGCTGTCGTCGGCCGTCAGCTCGTCGACGGCGGCCCGGTCGAAGGCCAGCACCTCGCGGAACCAGGCGTCGCCGCTGACGTCGGGGACCCGAATCTCCGGGTCGCTCCACAGCTGCTCGCCGTCGCGCCCGAAGAGCATCACGCCCTCGGCGAAGAGGGCGCGGTCCTCCTGCACGCCCAGGCGCACCATGGCCCCGTGGTGCACCAGCTCCGGGTAGCCGCGGTCGGCGAGGTGCTGCATCTCCGCGCGCAACAGCTCGAAGTACAGGCCCAGCGAGTCGCTGTAGAGGCGGCCCTGGCGCTCGACGCGCTCCCGCACCTGCCGCCGCGCCTCGTCGATGTCGGCCCGGTAGGCCAGCACCGCCGCCAGCGAGCCCAGCAGCGCCACCACCACCAACGCGCCCAACACCGAGCGCACCGTCTCGAGCGCCGCGCGCCGCCGGGGCGCCGCGTCAGCCACGCTCATCACCCTGCCGAAGCGGCGCCGCGGAGCTCACCGCGGCACCATACCCTCAGCCGATGTCGAGGATGCATCTCCCGTCGCTGCAGGTGAAGGGCACGCAGCAGTCCGCCGAGGTCCGGCACGCGCCACACTGGCCGTCCACGCAGGCGTGCGTCGGGCAGTCCACGCACGCGGAACAGGTGCCCCCGTCGACGCCGACGTCGCTGCCGCCATCGAAGCCCGGCACGCCGCCGTCCTGCTCGGTGCGGCACGCCTCACCCGCCTCCACGATGTCGCGGTCGTAGTTGAGGTTGCCGACGAAGAGCGAGCCGTACACGGTCAACCCGGAGCCCCCGGTGGTGAGCGTCGCGCTGGGCGCGTACACGTTCCCGGCCAGGGTCCCCGCCTGTTGGAGATTGAGCGTCTGACCGCCGAGGTACATGCGGGCGCGCGCGGGCGTGGTGCTCGAGCCGAGCTGCACGTTGCCCGCCGCGGTGACGCCGCCCTCCACGAAGAGGTCGAGCTCTCCCTCGGCGCCGAGGTCCACGGTGAGCTGGCCCAGGTTGACCGAGCCCTTGACGAAGAGCGCGGTGCGCCCGGGCACGGTGAAGCGCACGTGCCCAGTGCCGGTGAGATTCGCCAGGTACAGCCGCCCGCACGGCAGCTCGATGGTGGTCTCGCCCGACACGTTGTTGCCGGCGTTGGCGTCGAAGGCGACCAGCGCGTTGTCGTTGTGGGTCTCGAAGCGCGCCACCAGCGCGGACACGTCGAGCACCGCCGAGGCGCCACACTCGCACGGCGGCGCCACCGACACCGGCCCGCGGGCGACCTGATGCGTGCCGCCGGCGTTGACGCTCGCCTGCTGTGGAACGGTGAGGGTCCCGGCCACGTCGAGCGTCCCGCCCTGCACCGAACCTCCCACGAAGGCGTCGCGGCCCACCGAGACCGCGTGCCCCGAGAAGGCAAGGCCGTTCGCCGCGTGCAGGTCCGTCGCCACCGAGACGTCGGCGCTCGCGGTGAAGTTGTTGCCCGCCATGAAGAGCGAGCCACCCACGTCGACGCGCGCGTTGTTGTTGAAGTTGCCGTTGATGCCCACCGAGCCACCGCGCAGCAACGACATGCCGGTCTGCCCGCTGAAGGAGCTGGTGGTCAACGCGCCGTTGGCTGAATA
>CALNBU010000459.1 GCA_937875615.1 uncultured Archangium sp. | reverse complement strand
CGGTGGCCAGCGCGCCGAGCAGCGCCGCCAGCCACGGGCGCTCGTGCTCCAGCGCCAGGAAGGCGCCGAGCACCAGACAGAGGAAGAGCGACTCCGAGTACATGACGCCGAAGAGGAAGAAGGCGTAGGGCGAGCAGACCAGCAGCAGCGTGGCCGATCTGGCGGTGGGGGGCGGGAGCTGGGTGTCGGCCCAGCGCTGGAAGAGCACCACCGCGAGCACGCCGCAGACCGCGCTCACCAGCACCCCCGCCAGGTAGGGGTGCACCGAGAGCGCCCAGGCCACGAAGCGGACGGTGAGCGGGTAGACGGGGAAGAAGGCCACCGGCGACTCCACCCCGGGCGTGTAGTGGTAGCCGTTCTCCGCGATGTTCGCGTACCAGCCGGAGTCCCAGCGCACCAGGCCGTGCAGCGGGTACCAACCGGGGAAGACGCCCTCGGCGCCGCTGACGCCGAGCTGCTTGAGGGTGAGGCGCCCCGCGGTGGTGAGCGCCACCGTCGTCGCCACCGCCAGCGTGCCCAGCCCCCATGCGAAGCGCTTCATGCGCGCGGGACCCTACCCCGCCGGCCGCGCTGGGGCGTGTGGCTTGAACGGCGGCGCCCCCGCGCGTAAGCGCCGCTGTCTCGCCGCGCCGCCTGTGGCCGGCCCCAACCAGGAGAAACAGATGGAGCTGAAGGACCTGAAGATCATCGTCACCGGCGGCGCGCAGGGCATGGGCGCGCACTTCGCGAAGCGGCTGTGGGAGGCGGGCGCGAAGGTGGCCGTGGGCGACGTGAACGAGGCGGCGCTGGCGGCGCTGCCCGAGGGCATCGCCCGCCGTCGACTCGACGTCAGCAACGAGGCCGACGTGGTGGCCTTCGTCGACTGGGCGAACCAGACGCTCGGCGGCCTCAACGGCCTCATCAACAACGCCGGCATCCTCCGCGACGGGCTGTTGGTGAAGAAGGACCGCACCACGGGCGCGGTGACCAAGCTGAGCACCGAGCAGTTCAACGCGGTCATCAACGTCAACCTCGTCGGCGCGACGGTCATGGTGCGCGAGGTGGTGGCGAAGATGGTCACCACCGAGCAGCGGCCAGGCGTCATCGTCAACATGTCGTCGATCGCCCGGCACGGGAACCGCGGGCAGTCGAACTACGTCTCGGCGAAGGCCGCGCTGGCCGCCAACACCACCACCTGGTCGCGGGAGTTCGCGCCCTTCGGCATCCGCGTGGGCGCGGTGGCGCCGGGGATGATCGAGACGCCCATGACCTCGGGCATGAACCAGAAGGCGCTCGACGCCTTCGTGGAGAAGATCCCCGTGGGCCGCATCGGCCAGCCCGAGGACATCTGGGTGGCGGTGAAGTTCGTGCTCGAGTGCGACTACTTCACCGGCCGCACCATCGACGTCGACGGCGGCATGGGCTTCTGACGCCGGCTCAGCGGACCTGCCAGCTCCGCCGGCTCCAGCCGTCTCCGTCGGGGCGCAGCTGGAGCAGGCCCTTCTCGCTGGCGACCCACAGCTCACCGGTGTCCGCGTCGTAGGCGAGGCCGCGCAGGTATTCGGCGCTCTTGAGGTCGACCCAGGCGTCGGGTCGCCCCTCGCGCTGCACCAGCAGCCCGTCGGTGTAGTGGAGCAGGAGCCGCAGCCCCCGCGCGCGGTCCACCGCCACGCCGGTGCCCTTGTCGCGGAGCCCTGGCTGCTGCACGAAGCGCGCGCCGTCCCAGCGTAGCAGTCCGGCGCCGAAGTCTTCGACCCACAGCGCGCCGGTGGCGTCGACGCTGAAGTTGCGCGGGTCCTTCGCCGGGTAGTCCGCCGAGGCGAGGGCCAGGTCCTGCGCGCCGCGCGTCAGCCCGGCCATGAAGTCGATGGTCCAGGGCTGCCCGTCGAAGAAGATGGCGGCGGCCGGGGCGCGCTTCCACGGCGCCTTGAGCACCTTGAAGCTGTCGCTCGCCGCGTCGTAGCGCCAGGTCTGCGCGCCCAGGCGCACCCACAGCGCGCCGTCGGGGCCGAGCATCGGCTCGTAGTAGGTGGCGCCGGGGTTCTTCGTGCGCGGGAGGTAGCGCTTGAAGCGCGCGCCGTCCCAGCGCACCACCTCGCGCTCGCAGCCGTGCCAGGCGGTGGAGTCCACCACCAGTCCGCGGCAGATGAAGCCGTCGTGCATCGCCTTCGGCGTGGTGGCGTCGGTGATGTCCCAGACCACCACGCCGGCCTGCGCGCCGGCGAGGACGTGCGCGCCCACCAGGGTGACGCTGTAGAGCTGGTTGCGCTCCGCCAGCTTCTGGGTGGCGGCCGACCTCGAGCCCGGGCACGAGGCCTCGTACTCGTCGAGGTAGGCGTGGGCCAGGGACAACGCCGCGGGCTTCAGGTTGCGCTTCGCGGGGGGAAAGGCGCGCTCCACGCCGCGCGGGAGCGAGAACACGCGGCACCACGTCTTCTGGTCGGCCATCGCGGCCTGCGCCCGCACCAGCGCCCAGGCGTACTGGACGGTGAAGTCCTGCTTCTGGGCGCGCGCGGCCTGGGCCAGCAGCGCCTCGGGTTTCTCGCTGAGCAGGCCATGGCGCCCCGGCCGCAGCGGCGTCAGCTCGAGGTGCTGCGCGAGCGCCAGCAGGTAGCCCAGCGCGAAGAGCTGCGAGGGGGTGAGCTGGCTGGCGGTCAGCCGCTCCGGCGCGAGGTCGGGCGTGCGGGCAAGGAAGGCCACGAAGCCCGTGGGCACCTCCGGCCGTCCCCACCCCAGCGCGGTCATCGCGGCCAGCTTGCGGTCGTTGGACGCACCTCCGGCCAGGAAGGCGTACACGCGCTCCAGGTCACCCTGCTTCGCCTCGGCCACCGCCGGCTCCCCCGGGTAGGCGTCGTGGAAGTCGATGGAGGTCAGGGGAGAGTCGGCCAGGGCCGACGCGGAGAACAACAGACCCAGGAGGAACACCGGAGCGCGCATGGCGGCGAGCGTAGCGGCACGCGGCGCGGCTGTGCGCTAGCATCACCGGGGCATGAGCGACGCCACCTGGCAGGTCAGCTCCACCTACGTCTCCGCGTTCAGCCAGAGTCTCCGGGCGCTGGGGTTGTTCGAAGCAGTCCACGCGAAGGCCCCGGAGCTCCTCGTCTCGCCCAATGCCCAGCGCTGGTGGCCGGGCGCCGACTTCGTGGCGTTGCTGCAGGCCTGCGAGGCGGCGCACGGCCGGGCGCAGGTCATCGCCGCCAACGTGCGCACCTCGCACGAGCGCATGGGGCCGCTGGTGAAGCCCCTGGCCTCGGTGTTGTTGGCGTTGAGCAGCACGCCCACCGCCGCCCTGCTCAAGCGACTGCCCGCGTTCCTCGAGGCCGGCGTGCGCGGGGTGTCGGGCAGCTCGGAGCTGCGCGGCGACGGCGCCACGGTGCGCTTCGTCTTTCCTTCGCCGGTGCCGGAGGTGACGAGCGCCGTGTGGCACGGGTTGTTCGACGTGGGCTTCTCCATCGCCCGCCAGGGGGAAGTGGTGAGCGAGGTGCTCGCGCCGACGCAGCACACCTACGAAATCCGCTGGTAGCCGTCAGGCGCGCGGCCGCACGCCGAGTCGCTTCAGCGCGTGCAGCAGGCGGTCGAGGTCTCCCTCGTCGTTGAAGACGTGGGTGGCGATGCGCAGCCCTCCGGCGCGCGCGGTGGTGGCCACCTGCGCCTCGCGCAGCAGCGCCCGCACCACCTCCATGGGGTCTCCTTCCACCGGGACGAGGCAGATGCCGGATAG
>CALNBU010000458.1 GCA_937875615.1 uncultured Archangium sp. | reverse complement strand
GAGCTCCTCCCCGGTCGCCGAATGGTAGGTGCCGAGGTGTTGCTCCGGCCGTGCGGGGTTGGTGGTGACGAAGGTGGGGCCGCGCAGGTGCGTCGACCAGGCCCGGCCCAGGGGGAGCGTGGGCACCACGGCGTCGAGCTCGCGGTGCAGGTGCTCGAGGTCTGCGTCCAGCACCGAGTAGGTGATTCGAAACGTCATGAGGAGGCTCCTGTGAGTGAGGGGGCGTTGCCGACCGACGGCGCGGCGAGGGAGCGGGTGGTGTCGGGGCTCGCGCGCGTGGGCGCGACGGGGCGCAGCGGCCGGGCCGGCTGCCTCGTCAGCGCGCTGCTGTCTTCCCACGTCACGGCGTCTCGCCGCATGTGCGCTCCGACCTGCGCCCCCTCGGGCGCGTGACTCGGAGTGAGGTGGGAGCGGGAGCAAGCGGGCGCGACGGCGTCGACTCGCACCGTCCCGCCTCCCTCGAGGCTTCCGGGTGAAACCCGCGACGGATGTCTCCCGTCACGGGGTGCGGGCAGGTCTTCGGGCTTGCGAGCGTCCGTCTTGCCTACTCTTCGCCGCTTCCCAGCCGATGACGGCCAGTGCGTGGAGGCGAATTTCGTTCTCGCTTACCGCTGCGGGGCAGCCCCGGATTCACACCGGGTTCCCTTTTCAGCGCCGCTGCTCATCACGGCGGCGCGCCAACACGTCGCGCAGCGTAGCAGAGACCTCATGTCGAGTCGAGGGCGGCGAGACAACGGCGCAGCTGCGCGCTCAGCTCGGTGATGTCGTCCGCAGTCACCTCCAGGGTGGGACGAAGCCGGATGGCGTCGAGGCCCGCGGGGCCCAGCAGCAGCCGCTCTTCTCTCAGCGCCCGTTGGATGAGCGCGTCGCGCAGCGGCGGCGTGCGCACCGAGAAGCCCTGCAGCAACCCCAGCCCGCGGGGCGCGTGCACCAGGCGCGGAAAGTCGCGGGCCAGCGACTGCAGCGCCGCCGAGAGCGCGCCCGCGCGTTCGGGCACGGCGTCGAGCACCCGCCGCCCGGCGAGCGCGCGCACCTCGTCTCCGAAGCGCACCTGGGCCGCATGGTTCGCGCCCCGACTGGAGCCCAGCACGTTGCACTCGCGCAGCGGCTGGCGCAGGTACAGCACGCCGTTGCCCAGCCGCTTTCCGCCCA
>CALNBU010000457.1 GCA_937875615.1 uncultured Archangium sp. | reverse complement strand
TGGAGGGCGCGCGCACCAGCGCCGGCGGCGCCTCGGCGGGAGCGAACTGCAGCGCTTTGGTCTCCTTGCCGCTCGCCCACTCCTTGCCGAACTTCTTCACCTCTTCCAGCCCGCGGGGCCCGACGATGCGGCGCAGCAGCAGATCCACGCGCGGCGCCAGCGTCTGGAAGCGGCGGACGTGCGGCGCCTGGAGGCCGCGGCGGTTGGCGACCTCACGGCTGCCCTTCCCGTCTTCGATCATGTCCGCGATGATCTCCAGCACCGGCACGCCGCGCTCGGTCAGGCCCTTCACCAGCAGGCGGATCTGCGCGTCGCCCACCGGTTCGGCCACGGCGCAGACGTGCACGCCGAAGCGCTTGCCGTCCTTGAGGAAGGCATTCACCTCGTCGGCCCGCGCCGCCAGCGCGTCGACCGGCGTGGCCGGGCGAACCGCGTTCTTGCTGGGTCGGAAGGTGCGCTCGGCGCGCAGATGCGCGCAGAGCCGGCGCACGTTGGTGGCGTGATCGAGCAGCCGCAGCGCGTGGGTGGTGGACCACCCGTCGATGATGATCTGGTTGAAGTCGCTCTCTTCGCTCTGCGCCAGCAGCCAGAAGAGCAGGCCCACTTCGCCGGAGTTGGCGAGGCTCGCCTCCAACACCTTCTTCACGTCGTCTTCCGACAGCACCTGCCCCTTGCCCGCGGCGGCCAGCAACTGCGGCTTCGCGAACTTCACGAAGTCGTCGGCGTAGGTGGCCCAGTCCGCCTCGGCCACGAAGAGCCCGCCGGTGCCCTTGCCGGGCACCAGCTTCGCAGGCTTGACGCTCAGCTTCTTCTTGAGGAGATCTGAGAGACCGCCAGGGTTCTCCAACGACAGCAGCAGGATCTTGTCTTTGCCGCGCGCATCGATTTGGTTCAGCGCGAAGGCGGTGGCCAACGTCGACTTGCCAGCACCACCTTTCCCGGCAAAGAAGTGGATCAAAGGTCCGTTGCTCATGTTGATTTCAGTGCCTTCCCTGTTGAGGCCATAACCGCACCCCGGCCCTTGCAAAGGCGCGGATTTTCCTCGAAAAATGCCTGTCGGTCAAGGTAGGCGGCACTTTTCTCTCTCAGGCGTAGCGCCTGCGCACGAGGAAGACGATGGTGTCGCGCGCGGATCCTTCGCTGTAGCCGAAGCGGCGCTGCATCGCCTCCATCGTCGCTTCGACCTGCGCCAGCTCCTTGCGTGAGAGCGCGCTCTGCTCGTTCGAGAACACCTTGAGCACGTTGTCGACGTTGCGCTTGAGCTGCCGCTTCCGCTCGTCGAAGAAGTGGTCCGACAGGCGCTTGAACAGCTCGGGGAAGATCCGCGCGTAGTCCACCTCGGCCTCCGGGTTGTCGATGCGCCAGGCCCCCACGGAGGCGATGAAGGAGCGCCGGAACTCTCCCGCCTCGTTGCCGCGGGGCATCACGTAGCCCTCGAACTCCGCCATGCGCCCCTCGTCGGGTTTCTCCATCGCGCCGGTGAGCCGGTTCTCCATGCGCTCGCCCTTCACCCACGCCGACACCGTCTCGGCGTAGCGGTCGAAGAGCTCCGCGTACTGGCCCTCGCTGACCATGCCCATGGACTCGCGCACCTCGCGGTCGATCACCTCGAGGTAATCGTTCTCCACCACCCGGACGAACTCCGCGTGATCATGGTAGCCGTCGATGATCTCCTGCTGGAGGTACTCGTAGACGCTCTTGTCCCGGGTCAGCGCCTGCAGCTCCTTGAGCACCGCCAGCGGGTGCAGCGAGTCGTGGTCGGTGGACTGCGCGGCGTTGAACAACGCGGTCTTGATCTCCCGCGCCGACGCGCCGGAGCGGCCCTCGTAGTTCGGGTACGCGTCCGACTCCTCGTAGAGCGCGGGCAGCAGCTGCCGCAGCTCCTTCTGCTGCTGCACCGTCAGCCGCGCCGGCGCCTCGCCCGATTGGTAGAGGTGCAGCTTCTCGATCGGCGTCAGGTGTTCAAGCAGGGACCGCGCCTCGCCTGAGAAGCGATCGGGCACCGGCTTCTTGAGCCGCGTCAGCACCGCCCACATCGCCGCCACGCGGGTGGCGTGGGGCGCCACGTGCCGCCCCACGGTGTCACGGGTGATCTGCGCGTCGTACACCTGCTGCTCCACCTGCCAACGCCGGAGGTACGGCACCCGCACCAGCTCGATGCGCCCCTTGAAGGAGCTGAAGTCGGGCAGCTCCTTGAACGCGGCGAGGTGCTTCTCGTTCGAGGAGGCGATCAACACCTCGTCGAACTGCAGCACCATGTGCTCCATCGACACCTCCTGCGTCTCGGAGAAGCCCAGGAGGTACTTGAAGGCCTCCAGCGGCCGCTTGAGCAGATCCGAGTACTCGATGAGCCCACGGTTGGCCGACACCAGCGGGCCGTGCGGCTGCATCAACGTCACGTTGTGCAGCGCGGGCGGGTGGTTGGCCTGCGAGCGATCGGCGGTGATCTGGTGGTAGGCCGCGTCGACGCTCATCTGCGGTTCGACGGTGGTGGTGCCCTGCTGGTAGCGCCGCGAGACGTAGAAGCGCTCGACCTGCACGTGCCGCAGCACCTTGAGCCAGTCGCCCTTGTAGCTCGAAAGCAGCGCGTCGAAGATCTTCCGGTTGGTGGCCGACAGCTCGCCCTCCAGGAGGTAGGCCGGGGCGTCCTGGAGCAGCGCGCGGCGCTCGGCCCGGGGAATGAGGAAGAGCGGGTGCTCGCGCAGCGGGTTGGTGAGCCGCACGTCGATGGCCTCGGCGTCGAGGTGCGCCCAGGAGGCCAGCCCACCGTGCGCTTCGCGCTCTCCGCCGAAGCCCATGGAGCCCTTCACCAGCTTCTCGCTGGGGAAGACCCAGTTGAAACTGTAGAGCGCGCCGTCGGGCGTGCGGCTGTAGCGCTCGAGGCCCCGCTTGAGACACTCGACCAGCGACGACTTGGCGGAGCCGTTGGGGCCGTGCAGGAGGATGAGCTTGTTGACCCGCCCCGCGCGCACGAAGTTGCCCAGCAGGCGGTAGATGGCGTTCTGCACCTCCTCCTGGCCGGCCACCCGCACGTCGTTCTCGCCGGTGGCGTCGAACACCCGGAAGCGGCGGATCGGCCCCGAGGGGCGCGGCACCGTCTCCGTGCCGAAGGAGTCGATGGCGTCTTTGAGGTACTGCGCCGCGTTGCGCGACTGCAGCTTCGGGGCGCCGAGGAAGAGCTGCAGGTACTCCTCGAACGACAGCAGGGTCCGGTTCCGGGTGAAGTCCGCCGAGATGCTACCGCCTACGTCCTGAAGGAAACGTCGCGCGTCCATGGCCTGAGGCTATCCCTCAATGCCCGGGGGCGCCCGGAAAGTGGGCAGGTGGCCGGGCGGCGCACCTCGATCCGTTGCCGTTCGGGCCAGAGTGGCATGAACTGCCCGCCCGTGACTTCGCGCCCCCTCACCGCTCTCCTGCTGCTGGCGTGCAGCGCCTGCCCTCCCGTCAACGCCACGCCCTGCGCCGACGACGGCGAATGTCGGGAGGACCAGCGCTGTCGTCGCGGCGCCTGCGGCCCCCTGTGCCTCGATGACACCGAGTGCGGAGATCGCCAGGTGTGCCTGCCCGACGGCACCTGTGGCGCCCGCCCGGAGTGCGCGCGCGACACCGACTGCGCCGTGGGCTTCACCTGCGAGGCCGGGCGCTGCGCCTGTGAAGACGACTCCGCCTGCGCCGCCAACCAGCAGTGCACCGAGGGCCGTTGCCAGTCGCGCGCCCGCTGCGCGTCCGATCAAGACTGCCGCGCCGCCGGCGGGCGCTGCGAGGTGACCTCGGGGCAGTGCTTCCCGGTGTGCACCTGGCCCACCGACTGCGCGCCCACGCTCGACGCGCGCGTGGCCCTGGCCCTCTACAGCTGCGACCGGGGCACCTGCCGGCGCCGCTGCACCCAGGATCTGCAGTGCGGCCTCGACGGCGTCCTCTGCGACGCCTCCGGCATCTGCGCGGCCGCGGAGTGTGACGACCTGTCCGACTGTCAGCCCGGCGACTACTGCACCTCCGCCAACTTCGGCCGCTGCCGCACCTGGACCCCGTGCACCAGCGCCGCCCAGTGCCTCGACAACTTCGAGTGCCGCGCCTTCACCGCCCTGGAGTGTCCGCCCGGCTTCGACTGCGCGGCGAAGCTGTGCCTCGAGCTGCCGCAGTGCCTCGCCGACTCCGACTGCGTCACCTTCGGCTTCACCGACGGCGGCGCCTCGCCCACCGGCTACTGCGAGCAGGGCCACTGCCAACCCTCGCCCACCTGCACCGCCGACGCGCAGTGTGCGGAGGGGAAGCGCTGCATCGGCCGGGTGTGCGTGCCAGCCGTCTGTCGCGGCAATGACGCCTGTGACGCGGGGGCGTACTGCGTCGACGGCGCCTGCGTCCCCGAGGTGGTGCCCGCGCAGATCAACGTGCTGCGCCTGACCCCCACCGCCGCCTGGCTCGTCGAGGGAGACACGGTGCAGCTCGCGCTCCACGCCAGCCGCCTCGACGCCACCGGCACCCCCGTCGCGCAGGCGCAGTACGAGCAGGCGCTGCCCGACGGCGGCGCCGGCGCTCTGGTCAGCGTCACCACCGACGGCCTCGTCACCGCGATCTCGGAGGGAGAGGTCCGCGTCAGCGCCCGCGTCGCCGGCAGCATCGTGCGCAGCAACGCGGTGACGCTGCGGGTGCTCCCCGCGGTGCTCATGGGGCGCCGGGTGGTGGTGACCGACGCCGCCACCGGACAGCCCCTCGCCGGCGTGCAGGTGCGCGCCTGTCAGGGGAGCTGCGCCGTCCCCACCGACGTCACCACCACCGAGCTGGGCCTCGCGGAGTTCCCGCTCCTCGACGGGCAGCCCGCAACCTTCACCGCCGCGCCCACCGCGCTGCGCGACGACGGGCTGCCCACCCACGAGCGCGCCTCGGTCCTCGACGCGGCGGCGCAAGACGTGGCGCTCCCGCTGCGAGAGAACCCGGTGAAGAGCGCCGCCGGCTTCAGCGGCACCCTCTCCTTCACCTACGTCAGCACCGCGGGCAGCTTCTGGGCCGGGCTCATCGCCACCTCGGTGTCCGACGTGCCCTCGCTCACGCCGCAGCGGCTGCTGGGCGACACCTTCATGACCGAGATCCCCGGCGTCGGCCAGCGGGTGCCGGTGCCCGGCGCGGTGGTGCTCTACACCTCGCCCGGCCTCGGCATCCCCCAGGAGGTGAAGGCCAAGGCGCTGGCCTTCTCGCAGCCGGGCACCGGGCGCTTCGCGCAGGCCTGGGCCGGGCGGGCCTACCCGGCGGCGCTGACCAACGTGCGCAGCGTGGAGGTGCTCTCGTACCTGGGCGCCTTCGACTACGCACAGCGCGCGCGCCTCGACTTCGTCAGCTACCCCTACGTGCCGGACACCACCGACGTCGACGGCGACGGCCTGTGCAGCGTCGCCGCCTCCTGCCCCATGGGCAGCGAAGAGGTGCCCGACTACGCCCGCTTCACCAACCTCACCTTCCAACCCAACCGGCAGCAGCGGCTGCGCACCGAGGTCTCGGTGCCGCCGATTCCCGCCAACTTCGACAACGTGCTGGTGGCCTCCACCCTCGGCGACGCCCAGGCAGGGCTGCTGCCCACCGGCTTCGCCTCGCGCACCGCCGACGCCGCGGGAGCGCTCGGCACCCGGACCATCCAGCCGGTGGTGGTGCGCGGCGGCGCGGCGCACAACGGCACCGAGCACGCCCAACCGGGGCTGTGGGTGCTGGCCTCCGACGCCGCGGGCACCAGCTTCAGCGCCCGACTGGTGCGGCAGAGCCACCTCAACGCCGTGCAGACCGCGCCGCTGCTCCCCTCGCCCGCCGACGCGTCGTGGGACGTGCTGACGGGTACCTTCCAGCTCGGCCAGCCGGCCTGGAGCGCTCTCTACGCGAGCGGCGCGGAGCTCGGGCGGGTCAGCCTCACCGGCACCGAGACGCGCCACGTCGTCTACTTCGAGCTGCGCAACGGACAGCACGCGTTGGCGTGGCCCAGCGCGCCCGACGGCGCCGCGGGCATCGACCCCACCACTCAACCCGAGGTGCGCTTCGAGGTGGTGGCGGTGGACCTGACCGACGGGATCACCCCGCAGAACCTGTTCGAGACCCGCGGGGTGACGCTCTTCAACTGGGCGCCCGCGATCGACGGCTACTCGCGCCTCGACCGGTAGCAGCCGCCCCCGATGTGGCCGCCTGTCGCACCCGACGGCGTGGTTTCTCAACTCGACAGGTGAACTTCTTCATCTACACTGTCGCGTGTGAGTTCAGAACCGATCATCGGTATCGACCTCGGCACCACCAACAGCTGCGCCGCCTGGGTCGATGGGTACAAGGACGGGCAACCGAACGTGAAGCTCATCCCCTACAAGGGCGGCGAGTACACGATCCCTTCGATCTTCGCGATCGACGACAAGGGCAACGAGCTCATCGGCTACGAGGCCAAGCGCCAGTGGCAGCTCAACCCGAGGAACACCATCTACGGGAGCAAGCGCCTGGTGGGGCGCAGCGCCACCTCCGACATCGTGGAGGCGATGAAGAAGGTCGTGCAGTACGGCGTGAAGCCGTCGCACGACAACAAGGAGGTCACCATCGAGATCGCCCGGAAGGACATGACGCTGCAGGACGTCGCGGCGCGCATCCTCAACAAGATCCGGGACGTGGCCTCGAACCACCTCAAGCAGCCGGTGAACAAGGCGGTGGTGACCGTCCCCGCCTACTTCAGCGACCGCCAGCGGCAGTCGGTGAAGGACGCCGGCCGGATGATCGGCCTCGAGGTGGTGCGCATCATCAACGAGCCGACCTCCGCCGCGCTGGCCTACGGCCTGGGCAAGCAGCTCAACCAGCGGGTGTGCATCTACGATCTCGGCGGCGGCACCTTCGACGTCTCGGTGATCGAGATCCGCAACCAGGTGTTCGAGGTGAAGTCCACCGGCGGCGACATCTTCCTGGGCGGCATCGACTTCGACAACGCGATGATCCACTACGTCCTCCAGGAGTTCGAGGCGAAGACGGGCATCGATCTGTCGACGGATCCGGTGGCCATGCAGCGCATCAAGGATCTCGCCGAGCGCACCAAGATAGATCTCTCGGCGCGAGAAGAGGCCCCCTTCAACATCCCCTTCATCACCATGACCCCGCAGGGTCAGCCGTTGAACATCGAGATGAAGTTCAACCGGAAGCTCCTCGAGAAGCTGACCTCAGAGCAGGTGG
>CALNBU010000456.1 GCA_937875615.1 uncultured Archangium sp. | reverse complement strand
CGAGACGCTGGGGTTGCCCCTCGAGGAGTTCATCAATCAGGTCGGCTACTACCTGAACAACCCCGACGCAGAGCCGCTGTTCGCGGTGGTCCCCGATGAGAAGCTCCGGGAGATGGGGGTCGAGGTGCCGACGGCCGAGGCGGTCGAAGCCAACGTGCGGGCCACGGTGGCGGCCATCCAGGTCGGTGAGCAGCGCAGCGGCTTCGAGCCGGCGAAGAAAAACACCGTGGAGATTTCGACTGTTGCGGGGCGGGCGTTGGCGCCGGCGCCACCCGAGGCACCGGAGCAGGTGGACCCTGCGCTGCAGGACGCGATCAAGAAGGCCCGGCTCCCCAGCAAGGGCTGACACAACTTCGCGCCGGGCGTCCGCGAGAATCGTCCAACGTCGTTTCGTTTCGAACAGAGATCTTCAAACCGGGAGCACGTCCATGGGTAGCGTCGTCAAGGGCCTCAAGAAGGTCGCCAAGTCGGTCGGGAACTTCGCCAAGAAGGCGGTGGGCTTCGCCAGCAAGGTGCTCAACGGGCCGCTCGGGACCATCGCGCAGTTCATCCCCGGCGTCGGGCCGTTCGTCGCGGGTGCCCGGAAGATCGTCGGCATCGCGGACAGCGTGCTCAACGGCGGTGGCCTCAAGGGCATCATCGGTGGCCTGGTGGGGAACCTGGGCGGCGGGCTCCTCGGCAAGGCTGGTTCGTTGTTGAGCAAGGTGGGGTTGGACAGCGTGGTGGGGCTGGTGAGCAAGGCGGGCAACACCAACGTGCTGACCGACATCCTCGGGACGCTGATGCAGCCGCGGCAGAACGACACCTCGACCGCAGCGCAGGGCGACACCTTCAACCTCCAGCAGATCGCCGCGTACCAGTTCGCGCAGCTCCTGCGTCAGCAGCAGCAGGCCTGACGAAGCCAGCGCGCTTCGCCTCGGAGGGCGCGTCACCGTCGGTGGCGCGCCTTTCTCTTTTGAAGGGAGAAGCGGGGGGCCGGCGGTGCTACGCAGCGGTGCATGGTCGCGCGACGCACGTACTACCCGCCCCTCGAGCCCTACCACGTCGGTCGCCTGAGCGTCGGCGACGGCCACGAGCTCTACTTCGAAGAGAGCGGCAACCCGAACGGCACGCCGGTGGTCTTCGTGCACGGGGGCCCGGGGGCGGGCTGCGACGCCAAGCAGCGGCGCTTCTTTGATCCCGCCGCGTACCGCATCGTGCTGTTCGACCAGCGCGGCTGCGGTCGGTCGACTCCCTTCGCGTCGCTCGAGCACAACACCACCTGGGATCTGGTGGCGGACCTGGAGAAGCTCCGCGCCCGCCTGGAGATCGACGCCTGGCACGTCTTCGGCGGCTCCTGGGGCAGCACCCTGGCGCTGGCCTACGCCCAGACGCACCCGGAGCGGGTGAAGGCCCTGGTGCTCCGCGGCATCTTCCTGTTGCGCAAGTGGGAGATCGACTGGTTCTACCAGGACGGCACCAGCCACCTCTTCCCCGACGCCTGGGAGCAGTACCTGGCGCCCATCGCGCCCGGGGAGCGCGGCGAGCTGGTGGCCGCCTACTACCGACGCCTCACCTCCGGAGACGCGCGGGTGCGCGCCGAGGCCGCGCGGGCGTGGAGCCGGTGGGAGGGGCGCACCAGCTACCTTTTGCCCAACGAGGCCTACCTGTCGAAGACGGGAGAAGACGCGTTCGCCGACGCCTTCGCGCGCATCGAGTGCCACTACTTCATGCACGGCGGCTGGCTCGAGGGTGAGCGCGCGCTGCTGGCGCCGCAGAACGTCGCGCGCCTGCGCCAGATCCCGGGCGTCATCGTGCAGGGGCGCTACGACGTGGTGTGCCCGATGGAGTCGGCGTGGGCGCTGCATCGCGCCTGGCCGGAGGCCAGCCTGCGGGTCGTCGAAGACGCAGGCCACGCGGCGCACGAGCCGGGCATTCTGCATGAGCTGATCGAGGCCACGGACCGCCTCCGGTCGCTGTAACTTGTTGACGAGTCGCAAAGAAAGAAAGTAGCGAGCGTCGACTCCATGGCAGCCAAGCCCCTCGTGATCGTCGAGTCGCCGGCGAAAGCCAAGACCATCGGCCAGTTTCTCGGCAAGGACTTCAACGTGATGGCCTCGGTTGGCCACGTGGTCGACCTGCCTTCGACAGGCCTGTGCGTCGACGTCGATCACGACTTCAAGCTCACCTACGAGGTCACCAAGCCCGAGGTGATCAAGGGGCTCCGGGCCGCGCTCAAGGAGGCCTCCGACCTCTACCTCGCCACCGACGAAGACCGCGAGGGAGAGGCCATCGCCTGGCATCTCAAGGAGCAGCTCAAGCCGCGCGTCCCGGTGCGCCGCATGGTGTTCCACGAGATCACCCGGCGCGCCATCTCCGAGGCGGTCGACAAGTCGCGAGACCTGAACATGGGGCTGGTGGACGCGCAGGAGACGCGCCGCACGCTCGATCGGCTCTACGGCTACGAGGTCTCG
>CALNBU010000455.1 GCA_937875615.1 uncultured Archangium sp. | reverse complement strand
GTGCTGGGCACCGAGACGCGCCTGGCGTGGACGCCGCAGGTCATCACCGACTCCGCCGACACTATGCAGCTCGCGCCCGGCGCGGCGGCCCCCAGCCGCGGCGCGGCGTGCCCCGACATCGACACCCCGTGCCCGCTCACCGACGGCGTGCTGGCGCCGGTGCGGCTCCAGGCCCCCACCCTGGAGCTGCACTTCGCCCCGCCGCTGACGCCCGCCCAGGTGGTGCTGCGCGGCGTGGCGCGCCTGGGGGAGTCCGCCACGCTCACCGTGGAGACCGTCGACGGCGACGTGGTCACCATCGGCCCCTTCCCGCTGCCGGGCGCGACCCCGGGAGGAGACGACGGGGAGCTCCTCGTGGTGCCGCTCCCGGAGGCGCCGCCCACCGCGGTGACGCGGCTGAGGCTGGAGCTCGACGGGCTGGTCAGCGTCGACGAGGTGTCGGTGTGGGAAGACTGAGGCGCTTCAAAACAAGACATCTCAGACAATTCTGATGGAAGCCTCTTGCAATACTTCGCGACAGGTCATGAAAAGGGAGAACACCCTCACTGGAGCGACTCTTCATGATGCGAAAACTGTTGTGTGCGATGACGACGTTTGTGGCACTGAGCTGTGGGGCGCCCGGCTCGGAGTGTCGTGAAGCCGGTGGTCAGTGCATCCGCAGCGCAGAGAACAGCGCCTGCGGAACCCGGGAGCTGCTCGACTGTGGAGGTGGCAACCTGCCGCCCCCTGGTGGCGGGAGCATCTGCTGCCTTCCGTGACGCGCCCCTCGACGGCGCGCCACGGGCAGCCACCAACGCTCAGAGCTGCGCGCCCAACAGGTTGACGCGCTTCTTGCGCGACTTGTCTGAGAACACCTCGATGGGCCACGCCGGCTCCTTGCCGTCGTCGTAGTCCCAGAAGAGCACCAGGCTGCCGGCCTTGATGCCGCCCGCAGCGTAGACAGGCACGGTGATGGGCGCGTGTGAGTCCGTCACCGGGCGCTCGCCCACCTTCTTGCAGTGGTACTCGAAGATGCGGGTGCCGTTGGTGGTCACCGAGAGGAGCTTGTCCGAGAAGCCGCACTTCAAGATGGGCTCCTTGCGCGGCTCCTTCTTGAAGGTGATGCGCACCTTGTCCTTCTGCGGCTTCACCGAGGCCACCACGCCCGAGCGCACCGACTGCCCGTCGAAGGGCAGGAACGACGAGTGCATGCTCATGCCGAAGGTGGGCGGCGTCACCAGCGCACCCGAGGGGTCCGGCAGCTCGGCGTTGGCGCGCTTCGCCTGGGCCGCGTTCCAGCCGTCGATGCTGCCGAGGTGCGAGGCCACCATCGGTCCGCGCTGCGCCTCCACCCGCGAGAGGTAGTAGCCGAAGACCTGGTCCAACACCGGCGCGTCGGCGTCGTTGAGGCCGCACAACGTCAGGCCGTACGCCAGCTGTGAGCCGACGTAGTCGCGCATCACGAACTCCTGCGCCGTCACCGAGGCCGCGGGCTTCGCCGTCTTCTTCACCCACTCCTGGAAGAGCGGAAAGAGCGCCTTCGCGCAGCCGGTCATCCCGCCCGGCGTGTCGGTCATCTTCTCCTCCAGCGCCAGCAGCTGCTCCAGCACCCCGGGGTGCGCCTGCGCGTCCTTCGCCCACTGCGCGCGCGCCGCGGTCGGGCCCGAGAGGAACATCCCCTCCACGCCCTTGTTGGCCTTCGCCTGCGCCGTCACGAAGGCGCGCTGGCGCTCGAAGCGGGCGCGGGCCCCGCCGAAGAAGAGCAGCGCGGCGCCCTTCGACGCCTCCGGCACCGGGAGCGCGTCGAGCTGCGTGCGGAACCGCGCGGCGTCCAGCTCCACCGCGGACGCGTGAATCCACGGGAGGTAATAGCGGAGGTCTTCCTGCGCGGCCTTGCTCAGCGACTTGAAGTTGGTCAACACCGCGCCGACGAAGGCCCCCTTCGCCAGCTCGCTGCCGAGGCCGTCGTTGAAGTCCACCAACCACCAGGGGCGGCGGTCTTCGCCGAAGCGCAGCGGGAGGGCGTCACGGTGCAACCGGGTGTTCCAGTCGCCGCAGCCGATGCCCACGCGCTCGGCGACGCGCGTCACCTTCTGCGCCAACGTGCCCTCCTTGAGCACCGGGAGCGCCGTGCACCCCGGGTCTTCCGCGGGGTTCTGCGGCGGCCGGTAGCGGGTCTCGCCGCCGTGCAGCGCGGCGCCCAGCTTCATCAGGCGCTCGTTGTCGGCCAGCGACAGCGCGGCCTGGTTGCTCACGCTCTGCCGCACCGCCTGCACCCACTTCTGGCGCGCGGCGTCGGCGGGCTCCTCGCAGCTGAAGAGCACCAGCTCGCGCAGTCCTTCGCGGTCACCCCGTCGCACCACGTGGGCGCCTGCACGGGCACCGCCTCGGCCCAGGGCTCTGGGGCCACGGTGGGCGAAGGGTCCACGGGTCCTGCGGCGACGAACATCGACAGCACGGCGACTTCAAGCATGCGGTACGTCCTCCCTTGAGCGCCTCAATAGCAGACGCTCACCGCTCGGGGTCAGCCACCTTCTTGTAGAGCGTGCGGCGGTCCAGTCCCAACAGCCGGGCGGCGTTGCCCTTGTGTCCGCCCGTCTTCTCCAGCACCCGGCGGATGTAGAGGCGCTCCAGCTCGGCGAGGGTGAGGTCCTGGCGCAGCGCGGCCTCCAGCACGTCGCCCCCGGCGCGCGACGCCTCGCGCGAGAGGTCCTGGAGCGAGAGCACCTCGTGCTCCGTCAGGGCCGCGGCCCGCTCCAGGGTGTTGATGAGCTCGCGCACGTTGCCCGGCCAGCGCTGCTGCCTCAGCCAGCGCATGGCGTCGGCGGTGACGCCCAGCAGCGGCCGCCCGGAGCGCGCGGCCACCCGCTGCAGCACCTGGTCGACGATGAGGTCCAGGTCCTCGAAGCGCTCGCGCAGCGGCGGCACCTCGAGGCGCACCACGTTGAGCCGGTGGTAGAGGTCGGGACGGAAGCGGCGCTCGCGCAGCGCGTCCTCCAGCGGCCGGTTGGTGGCGGCGACGATGCGCACGTCGGCTGGCACGTCGGCCGCGGCGCCCAGCGGACGCACGGTGTTCGACTCCAGCGCCTGCAACAGCTTGGGCTGCAGCTCCAGCGGCAGCTCCGCCACCTCGTCGAGGAACAGCGTGCCCCGGTGCGCCTGCTCGAAGACGCCGGGGCGGTCCTCCCGGGCGTCGGTGAAGGC
>CALNBU010000454.1 GCA_937875615.1 uncultured Archangium sp. | reverse complement strand
CTCGAGCATCACCGGCACCGCCTGGAGCAACGCCTCCCGCAGCGGAGAGGGCCGCAGCCAGCTCGACGAGCGCGCCTGGTCCTCCTTCGAGGCCAGCTCCGTCAGGCGGCGCCGCGCCCCCACGGTGTGCAGTTGCGGCCACAGCGCGCGGTCGACCCACGGCGCGACGGCCTCGAGGTTGAGGTGGGCGAGGTGGCTGAGGCCCTCGCGTTCGAGCCACGCGTGGAGGTCGGCGCGGGTGTCGAAGGTGTCCACGGTTCAGTTCACCGCGGGAGTTCCATCGTTGGCCCAGGGCTCGCTGGACACGCGCGAGAGGCCCGTGGCGGTGGCGCACACCTCGCCCTGTTCGTCGAGGAGCTCCGCGGCGGCGAAGACCAGGGTGCGGCCGCCCCGCGTCACCCGGGAGCGCAGCAGCAGCCGCCGCCCGCGCACCGGCCGCATGAATTGCAGCGAGAGCTGCACGGTGGCGCTCTTCCGCGAGGGGTCGAGGAGGGCGGGCGCGCAGCCGATGACCAGGTCGAACAGCGCCGCGAGGATGCCGCCGTTCACCGCGTCGCTCCCCAGCCCTCCGCGGTGCTCGTCGCGGATGGGGTCCAGCACCACCTCGCAGGTGGCGTCGTCGGGGAAGCGGAGCTGCACGCCGAAGAACCGGAGCGTGAGGCTCTGGTTGAAGGCGTCGGCGTAGCGGGCGAGGGCCTCGGGGGTCGGTTTCTGGAGCGGCACGGAGAGGGGTCTTCTATATCTCCGGGCTCCATGCACTACCGACGACTTGGTCGAACTGGACTCAAGGTGAGCGCGCTGTCGCTGGGTTCCTGGGTCACCTTTGGCGGGCAGGTGGGCGACGAGGCCACCCGGGCCTGCGTGGTGGCCGCCCGGGAGCGGGGCGTCAACTTCTTCGACAGCGCCGAGAGCTACGCCGGCGGCGAGGCCGAGCGCTCGCTGGGGCGGGTGTTGAAGTCGCTGGGCTGGCGCCGCGAGAGCCTGGTGTTGTCGACCAAGCTCTTCTTCGGCGCGGGGCAGAGCGGGCCCAACGAGACCGGCCTCTCGCATAAGCACATCGTGGAGGGCTTTCACGGCGCGCTCCGGCGCTGGCAGGTCGAGCACCTGGACCTCGCGTTCTGTCATCGCCCGGACCCCGAGACGCCCATCGAGGAGACGGTGCGCGCGTGGGACCTGCTCATCAGGCAGGGCAAGCTCTTCTATTGGGGCACCAGCGAGTGGAGCGCGCAGGACATCCTCACCGCGCTGCGGGTGGCGAAGGAGAACCACCTGACGCCGCCGGTGATGGAGCAGCCGCAGTACAGCCTGCTGGTGCGCGAGCGCTTCGAGCAGGAGTACGCGGCGCTCTTCCGCGACCACGGCTACGGCTCGACGGTGTGGAGCCCGCTGGCGTCGGGGGTGTTGTCCGGCAAGTACGACGACGGCCTGCCCGAGGGCTCGCGGCTGGCGCAGCGCGACTATGGCTGGCTCAAGGACAAGCTGATGACCCGCGAGGTCCTCGGGAAGGTGAAGGCGCTCAAGCCGGTGGCCGACGAGCTGGGGTGCACGCGCGCGCAGCTGGCGCTGGCGTGGTGCCTCAAGCAGCCCAACGTGTCGACGGTCATCACCGGCGCCTCGCGGCCGGAACAGGTCGCCGAGAACCTCGACGCGCTCGAGGTGGCGGAGCGCCTGACGCCGGAGCTGCTGGCGCGGGTGGAGCAGGTGTTCGCGCCGTAGAAAGCCGCTCGTCTCATGGCGGGCGGCGCGGTATGCAGCCGCGCATGTCAGAGATCATCCACCTCAAGGCCCGTGAAATCCTCGACTCCCGCGGCAACCCCACCGTGGAGGCGGAAGTGCAGCTCGCCAGCGGGGCGCAGGGGCGCGCGGCGGTGCCCTCGGGGGCCAGCACCGGCGAGCACGAGGCCACCGAGCTCCGCGACGGCGACAAGAAGCGCTACCTCGGCAAGGGCGTGCTCAAGGCGGTGGCCAACGTGAACGGCGTCATCGCCGACGCGGTGCGTGGCTTCGACGCCGAAGACCAGGCCGGCCTCGACGCGGCGCTCATCGAGCTCGACGGCACGCCCAACAAGAGCAAGCTGGGCGCGAACGCCATCCTCGCGGTGTCGATGGCGGCGGCGCGGGCGGCGGCCGACGAGACGGGGCAGCCCTTCTACCGCTACGTCGGTGGAGCGCAGGCCCGCACCCTGCCGGTGCCGATGATGAACATCCTCAACGGCGGCGCGCACGCCGACACCCGCGTCGACGTGCAGGAGTTCATGGTGCTGCCCTGGGGCGCCAGCTCCTTCGCCGAGGGGCTGCGCTGGGGCGCCGAGGTGTTTCACGCGCGCAAGAAGATCCTCAAGGGCCGCAAGCTGGCCACGGGCGTGGGCGACGAGGGCGGCTACGCCCCGGACCTGCCGGCCAACGAGGAGGCGCTCAAGCTCATCATGGAGGCCATCGACGCCGCGGGCTTCAAGGCGGGCGAGCAGCTCGCGCTGTGCCTCGACGTGGCGGCCTCCGAGTTCTTCGACAAGGCCACCGGCCGCTACACGCTCAAGGCCGAGGGCCGACAGCTCGACAGTGCGGGCATCGTGGCCTGGTACGAAGAGCTCGCCGCCCGCTACCCCATCGTCTCCATCGAAGACGGCTGCGCGGAGGACGACTGGGGCGGCTGGAAGCAGCTGACCGACAGGCTGGGCAAGAAGGTGCAGCTGGTGGGCGATGATCTCTTCGTCACCAACGTGAAGCGCCTGTCGCGCGGCATCGACGAGGGCGTGGGCAACTCCATCCTGGTGAAGGTGAACCAGATCGGCACCCTCACCGAGACCTTCGACGCCGTGCGCCTCGCGCACCGCGCCGGCTTCACCTCGGTGATGAGTCACCGCTCGGGTGAGACCGAGGACACCACCATCGCGGACCTCTCCGTCGCCCTCGACTGCGGCCTCATCAAGACCGGCTCCGCCAGCCGCAGCGACCGCATCGCCAAGTACAACCAGCTGCTGCGCATCGAAGAAGAGCTCGGCGCGCACGCGCGCTACGCCGGCCGCGCGGCCATCAAGCAGTGATGCAGCCGCGCATCCTCCTCAGCAACGACGACGGCATCCAGGCGGCGGGGCTGCGCGCGCTCGCCGACGCCGTGGCCTCCCTCGGCGAGGTGTGGGTGGTGGCGCCAGACAAGGAGCAGAGCGGCACCAGCCACTCGCTCTCGCTGCACCACCCGCTGCGCATCCGGCAGCATCAGGAGCGCTGGTTCTCGGTGGAGGGCACGCCCGCCGACTCGGTGTACGTGGCCATCAACCACCTGATGAAGGACGCGCGGCCCACGTTGGTGCTCTCCGGCATCAACCACGGGCCCAACCTGGCCGAGGACGTCATCTATTCGGGCACCGTGGCCGCGGCCATGGAGGCCAGCATCCTCGGGGTGCCGGCCATCGCGTTCAGCCTGGTGACGCTGCGCACCTTCGACTTCACCCACGCCGCCGTCTTCGCCCGCGCGCTGGTGAAGACGGCGCTGGTCTCGCCGCTGCCTCCGCGCATGTTGCTCAACGTCAACATGCCGGCCTACGGCGCCATCTCCGGCTACGAGGTGACGCGCCTGGGGCGGCACTCCTACGGCGCCAGCATCGTGGAGAAGGAAGATCCGCGCGGGCGGAAGTACTACTGGATCGGCGGCACCGAGTACGCGCACGAGAAGGCGGAGGGCACCGACGTGACGTGCGTGCACGACCACCGCCGCGCCTCGGTGACGCCGCTGATGCTCGACCTCACCCACCGGGAGCTGCTGGCGCCGCTCGAGGCCTGGCAGGTCGAGGGGTTCAGCCGCAGCGCTTGAGGGCCGCAAACTCGAACCCGCGCCGAGGGACGTTAGAGTCCGCCGCGTGGTGAGGCTCCTCGCGCCGGTGCTGGTGCTGCTGTCGGCGTGCGCGACGTCGAAGGTGGCGTCGGTGTCCGCGGTGCGCGCGCCGGGCCCCGAGCCCGCGCAGAACATCGTCACCCACACCGTGGAGAAGGGGCAGACGCTGTACCGCATCTCGCGGGCCTACGGCGTCACGGTGGAGGAGCTGATGGACGCCAACCGCATCGAAGATCCGCGGGAGCTCAAGGTGGGCGAGGTGCTGTACGTGCCCGGCGCGCAGCGCCGCGACGCGGTGGAGCGCTACGACGCGC
>CALNBU010000453.1 GCA_937875615.1 uncultured Archangium sp. | reverse complement strand
CGCAAGGTGCCCGCGCCGCCGAGCGCCCCCGGGGTGGTGGTGGTGGGCTTCGGTCGCGTGGGCGGCGCCATCTGTCTGGGCTTGAAGGCCGCGCGGTGGCCGGTCTCCACCCTGCCTCGCTCCGGCGACTCCGTGCGTCGCGCCGCCGCGGCGCGGATCACCCTCGCCGATCACGATGATCTCCGTGAGGCGCGCCTGTGCATCCTCGCCGTGCCCGACGCGGCCGTCCACGTGGCCGCCGAGCTGGTCGAAGAAGATCTCGGCCCGCAGACCGCGCTGGTGCACTGCAGCGGCGCGCTCCCGCTGACGGTGTTTCAGGGACTCAAGACGAAGCGCGAGTTCGGCTCGTTTCACCCGCTGGCGGCCATCTCCGACGCGAAGGACCCGCTGGCCGCGCACACCGTCGCGCTGGCCTCCACCAGCCGGGAGCTGCAGGCGGTGCTGGTGAAGCTCGCGCAGGCCCTGGCGCTGACGCCGCTGGAGGTGCCGGAGACCGGGCGCGCGGCGTACCACGCGGGCGCGGTGTTGGCGGCCGGCCTCACGGTGTCGCTGCTGGACGCCGCGGTGGCCGCCTTTCAGGAGGCGGGCATCCAGCGGGAGGCGGCGCTCCAGGCGCTGTTGCCGCTGGCGCGCTCGGCGCTGCACGGCGCGGCGGCCCGGGGACTGGAGCGGGGCCTCACCGGCCCGGTGGTGCGCGGCGACGTCTCGGTGGTGCAGGCGCACCTGGAGTCGCTCCCGGCGGAGCTGGGCAGCCTCTACCGGCTGCTCTCCCGGCGGGCGCTGCGCCTGACGCCGGCGCTGCCGCCCGAGACGCGCCTCGCGCTCGAGCGCCTGCTGGCGTAGCTCGGTCCCTTTTCGGTCGGCGCACCCTTGACGTTCCGGTGACTTGCGCCTACGAGCAGCACCTTCGTTTCACGTTTTCAAGGAGATACCATGGCCCGCGTAACCGTCGAAGACGCCCTGCCCCACGTCGACAACCGCTTCGCGCTGGTGCTGCTCGCCAGCAAGCGCGCCCGTCAGATCATGGCCGGTGCCCGCCCGCTGGTGGAGCACTCCAAGAACAAGCCCTGCGTGCTCGCCCTGCGCGAGGTCGCCACCGGCAACGTCAAGTTCGACCGCGACGTGCGCGAGGCGTTGATGGGTAAGTTCAGCGCGCCGTCGGCGCAGGGCTGAGGCTCACGAGGCCGCGATGGCCTCGCTGATCAACTCCTCCAGCACCCGGCCGGCCATGTCGCGCTCGCCGGGGTAGCTGAGGCGCACCACCGCCTCCTCCAGCGACATCCACCTGGCGACATCGACCTCCTTGCGCATGGCGATGGAGATGTCGTCGATCTCTCCGCCGTCGTAGCGGAAGACGTAGAAGCTGACGCACTTGAAGATGGTCTTGCCCTTGAAGCGGTAGACATACTTCACGTCACCCAGCTTCTTGATGCAGGCCACGCGCAGCCCCGTCTCTTCGAAGATCTCCCGCTCCGCGGTCTGCTGCGAGGTCTCTCCGCGCTCGATGTGGCCCTTGGGCAACGCCAGCACGTTGCGGCCAGCGGGCTTGATCACGGCCACCTGTGGCCCGTCATCGGAGCTCCGGAGCACCACGCCTCCGGCCGAGTATTCGCGCGTCGCAGCCACCAGCCGTATTTAGCAGCCGCCGCGACGCCACCAACCCGGTAGTTCGGCTCACGCCGGGCGGAGCTGCGCGAAGTAGCGGAGTTTGGCGTCGGCGCCCAGCCGGTACATGTGTCGTACCTCGGCGAGGAAGCGCTCCAGCGACGCGGTGAGGATCAACGGCACCAGGCGCCGCGCGTAGCTCCTCGCCAGGCGGTTGGCCTCCGCGTAGCGCCAGCGCTCGGCCTCGGTGAGGTGCGCGTGCAGCGAGACGCGCTCGAACAGCGCGGCCAGCAGCGCCGGCAACCCGCCGCCCCGGAAGCCGCGCCGCAGCACGCAGACGATGAACTTGTCGACCTCGGCCTGCGCCTCCAGCTCCAGCAGCGACACCCGGCGCTCCTCCTTCGCGGTGTGCGCCAGGTAGAGGAAGTGCGAGACGCCCTCCACCACCTCGCAGAACTCCCCCAACGTCTGCGGGTGGCTCAACGAAGGGTGGAGGTAGAGCGCCAGCTCCAGCCCCTCGGCGCCCTCGCTCACCAGCAGCTCCTCCCGCGCGCGCGCGGTGCCGCCCAGCGCCCGCGCCGCGGTCTCGTCGACGAGGAAGTCCGACACCTTCAGCTCGGAGCTCAGCCCGTAGGTGTTCTCGAGCTGCGCTTGAATGAGATCGATCATCTCAGTTGGGCAGTCGCCCCTTTGGCAGCATCCCCGCCTCCAGCAGCACCACCTCCAGGCGCTCGTTGCCGCTGCGCTGCCAGCGCTCGAAGACCCGCAGCTGCCCCTCTGGACCGGTGGCCACCTGCCCCCGCGCGGAGATCTCCTCCAGCACCTCCACCAGCGACGCGAACTTGAGCCCCAGCTCCTGGTACACCGCGCTGAACGACGAGCCCGACGACAGCTCCGCCACCGCCGCGTACGCGTTGCGGCCCATCTGCATGTAGTAGTCGGGCCCCACCACGCGATCCTGCAGCGAGGGCTGGAAGAAGCCCGCGGTGTAGAGCGAGACGTCGCCCAGGCGGCGGAGCGTGCGGACCCGCTCGTCGCGCTCCTGCTGCAGCGCGCGGTGGTAGAGGAGCGCCAGCGGCTCGGTGTCGCGACGCCCGTCGACCGAGGCGTCGAACAGGCGCTCCGCCTGCGCGTAGTCCGACAGCAGGTTCACCACGTAGAACTCCGTGATCTCCTCGATCGTCACCCGCTGCCGCTTGACGACCTCACCCACCATCAGCCGGAAGAACTCTTTGAGCGATCCGCTCAGCACCAGTTGGCTCATAGCGGAGCCGAGTCTACGCCCCGGCGCGCCGCATGAGAAATTTAGCCCAGCAGTTACGGCAGGTTACGCGAGCAGACCCACATCAGGAGTGCCAACCGGTGGAAACACGGGAGCTGGCACTCGGGCAGCTCGACTGCCAAACGTGCCTTGACGCTCTTTCGATGACGGTTATATCGACCGCGCTCAACACCGTGGCACTCGCAAGAGTCGAGTGCCAATCCTCAAACCGAACCAAGGAGCACACCATGTCGAAGATTCGTCCCCTGCACGACCGGTTGATCGTCAAGCGCCTGGCTGAAGACAGCAAGACCAAGGGCGGGATCATCATCCCCGACTCGGCCAAGGAGAAGCCGCTGGAGGCCAAGGTGGTCGCGGTCGGCAACGGCAAGATCCTGGAGGACGGCAAGGTCCGCCCGCTCGACATCAAGGCCGGCGACACCATCCTGTTCTCCAAGTACTCCGGCACCGAGATCAAGATCGACGGCGAAGAGCACCTGATCCTCCGCGAGGAAGACGTGCTCGGCGTCATCGAGAAGTAAGTCCCCCACTCTCACACCAAGGAATTCTACATGTCCGCCAAAGACATCATTTTCGACACCAAGGCCCGCGACGCCATCCTCCGCGGCGTCAACACCCTGGCCGACGCGGTCAAGGTCACCCTGGGCCCCAAGGGCCGCAACGTCGTCATCGAGAAGAGCTTCGGCTCCCCGACCATCACCAAGGACGGTGTGACGGTCGCCAAGGAGATCGAGCTCGAGAACAAGTTCGAGAACATGGGCGCGCAGATGGTGAAGGAGGTCGCCTCCAAGACCTCCGACGTCGCCGGTGACGGCACCACCACCGCGACCGTGCTGGCCCAGGCCATCTTCCGCGAGGGCGCCAAGCTGGTGGCCGCCGGTCACAACCCGATGGAGATCAAGCGCGGCATCGACAAGGCGGTCACCGCCATCGTCGCCGAGCTGAAGAAGCTGGCGAAGCCCACCAACGGCAAGAAGGACATCGCCCAGGTCGGCACCATCTCCGCCAACGGCGACACCACCATCGGCAACATCATCGCCGAGGCGATGGACAAGGTCGGCAAGGAGGGCGTCATCACCGTCGAGGAGGCCAAGGGTCTCGAGACCACGCTCGACGTGGTCGAGGGCATGCAGTTCGACCGCGGCTACCTCTCGCCCTACTTCGTCACCAACCCCGACCGCATGGAGGTCGAGCTGGCCGACCCCTTCATCCTCATCTACGAGAAGAAGGTCGCCTCCATGAAGGACCTGCTGCCCCT
>CALNBU010000452.1 GCA_937875615.1 uncultured Archangium sp. | reverse complement strand
TTGCGCGCGGCGGCCTCGCGGGCGCGATTCAGGTCGCTCAGCAGCCGCTCCATGAAGGCCACGATGAAGCCGGCGGCGACCAGGAAGGCCACCAGCATCCCCGCGAGGTGGAGGCGCATCAGCTGCGCGTGGTTGGGCAGCGCGAGATCCGCCGGCGCGAAGCGCTCGAGCACGAAGAGCGACGCGAAGCCGAGCACGCAGGCGCCCAGCTGCACCAGCTGTCGCCGGCGGGACAGCATCAGCGTACCGAGCGCGATGTTGACCAGGTACAGGGTGGTGAAGGGGTTGAAGGGGCCGCCGGAGAAGAAGAAGAGCGCGGTGAGCAGCCCCACGTCGAACAACATGACCGCGAAGAGCGTGCGCTCGCCGGGCGCGGTGGCCAGGGCCAGCGCCGCGTTGCTGCCGAAGCCGGCCACCAGCAGCAGCGTGAGCCAGGCGGTCTCCAGGGCTACGCCCAGGCCCAGCGCGAGCCAGAGCACCAGCGCCGCCAGCACGCTCCAGGTCAGCCAGCGCACGCGGCGCAACCAGCGCAGGTTTTCGCGGGCGAGGGCGACGGTCACGCCCACGGATCTACGTCACTTCCCGGCTGGCGGCATGCCTTCGGGGCTGCGACAGGTTGCCGCACCCGTCACGCGCTCCAACAGGCCGCGGACGGTGAGCGGCGCGCAGCCCTCGGCCTTGTTCCCGACGAAGAGCCAGAGCGTCCGTTGCTCCGCCGCGCAGCGCTCCCACAGGTGCGAGACCGCCGCGCGGAGCCCGTCATCGGGGGCCTGCAGGCGGTCGAAGGGGGCGAAGGCCTCGCGGGCGGACTCGTAGCCCAGCCCTTGCGGCAGCAGCACGCGCGCCACCACGTGCGGGCCGGTGAGCACGCCGGGGACGCGCAATTGCGCGGCGAGGCCGGGCATGCGCTCCCAGTGGTTGAGCACGTGCGCCACGCCGTGCCGGGCCAGCGCCTCGAGGTAGTGAGGGGTGAGGAGGGCGGGCGTGCGCAGCTCGACCGCGGACATCAGCCCGGGCGGCAGCCGGCTGAAGAAGCGCTCCAGTCGTTGCACGAAGTCGGGCGGGGCGTGCGCCATGGGTGGGAACTGGAACACCAGCGGCCCGAGGTGGCCGGCGAAGGCCCGGTCGAGCGGCGCCAGCACCGAGTCCTTGAAGAAGCCCACGTCGAGGTACTGGGCGCTCCCGGGGTCGGTGATGGCCTGCCACACCTTGACGCCGCAGCGGTAGCCGGGAGGGAGCTGGCGCGCGGTGTGCTCCAGCTCGTCGGGTGAGAGCGGCGCGTAGTACCCGCGGTCGATGCACACGGTGTTGAAGAGCGGGTGCTGCGCGTACTCCTGGAGGCCCCAGCGCACGAGCTGCGCCTGCGTCGGGCGCCCGCGGTAGACGAGGCCGCCCCAGCCGGGGAAGGTCCAGCTGGAGGTGCCGACGTACAGCCCCGGCGGGCGCCTGGCCGCGAGCGCCGCGTCTGCGCGGAGGTCCAGCGGCGGGGGAGGAAAGAGGTCGAACTGCACCGCCGCAGGTTACTGGAGCTTGTACTTCCTGAGCAGCGCGTCGAGGTCGCTGGCGATGGCCCTGGGGTTCTCCTTCGCCCTGGCCCGGCGCTCCAGCTCCGAGAGCTCGACCTCCACCATGCGTCGGATGGGCGCGGAGCCGATGGCGTTGGCGCGGCTTCGGGTCTCCTGCAGCGACTGCTGCACGCTCTCGAGCGTGGGTGCCCGGGGCCTGGCCTGCGCCGCGGCCTTGTCATCGGCGGCCTTCTTCGCGGCGGCGGCCTGCGCTGCGGCCTTGTCGTCGGCGGCCTTCTTCGCGGCG